>CAZLRI010000285.1:0-3545 GCA_964561745.1 uncultured Pseudobdellovibrionaceae bacterium
CAGCGGTAATGTGTTTATCAAAAGTCATAAATGAGTGTTTAACATTTTATTCATTTCCAAAGGAAGAGTGGGTAAGTTTAAGAACCACAAATCCTATAGAACGGGTAAACAAGGAGTTTAAGAGAAGAACAAAATCAATGGAGATATTAGCTGGAGAAAATTCAGCTTATAGATTATTAAGCTTTATTGCTTTGAAAATGGAGATTAACTGGAGATCGTCAACTTTAACATCTGCTAAAAATAAAAACCTTATGATAAAAGGTCTTAACGAATTTACACAATTAAATTGACACTACCTTTTTATATAATAGATGAAGTCCCTGACGATAGCGAAGCGAGGAAGGGGAAATCCCTCCCTCTCCGCAAAAAAGAAAACCATCAGACGCAACATCGCAGCAATTTTGATCCAAATGCAGTATATTGGCTATTGCTTAAAAAAAATGTGTGCTATAAAATAGCTATAGTTTTTTCAAGTACAGCGAACATTTTTTATTTAATGCAAGGTCAACGAGAAAAAAACACTTATGAAAAAATTTTCTATTTTCTTCTTACTTATCTTTTTATTAACCGCTTGTTCTGGCATGTATGTGCCACAGGACAAGATCGATTATGTAGGTATTTGGAAAGGTGATGGCGTAACATTGATCATTGCACAAAACGGTCGCGTTCATTATGAACGAATGGGTAATGGCGGCGATGTTTCCATTAAGGCACCCCTCAATGCCTTTACTTCCGATGGATTTCAAGTCGGAGTTCTTTTTTTCAAAACAAACTTTAAGGTCAACATGCCTCCTCACATGGAAAACAATGTGTGGATGATGACACTCGATGGTCGCGTCTTGACCAAGACTAACTCCATTGCCTCGCCCATTATAGCCAATGATACCGAAGAGGCGTCGTCACACGCGTCTACCAAGACAGTTCCACCGCTTCACATGTTGGAAAAGTTGATAGACAGCACGCTGCACGATTTTTCACTTTCTGTGAAACATGCTGATTTCAGTTATCTTTATGATCATATTTCGAAAATTTGGAAGGCACAAACATCCAAAGAAAAATTCCATCAGATATTCAAAAGCTTTATCGATCAAAAAATAGGCGTTGATAATCTCATTCAGAAACAGCCGGTTCTTAATGAACAACCAACAATTGATAAAGATGGTTTCTTGACATTGTCCGGCTATTATCCTTCACCAAACAACACAATACTATTCTTTGATCTTGATTATACCTATGAGTATCCTAACTGGGTACTAAGCAGAATTAAGATCAATGTGAAATAGAGTTTTGCATAAGAAAGGACATTCAATCATATGAAAAAAATAATATTATTTTTTATCACAGCAAGTTTTCTCTTTCCAGCTTCGCTTTTTGCCATACAAAAGTTTGAAAGAACAGGAAAGATAGATAAGGATGAAAATGGCGGATATAGCGAGAACCAACGTGATTACCGTTCAAAAAGAAAAGCCCAGATAAGAAATAGAACCGGCGCAGGATATTATAATGGAGAATATCATTCCAAAACTAAAGACTTCCAGCCCACCGAATGGCAGTTTGTCAAACCCGGAGACTCCTCTTCAACCAAACATCATAAAAAGAAAAAGAAGGCAGAAACAAACGAATAAAAACGTTGTTCTGTGAGATTAGGCAGAAGCTGATTCAAAGATTCGCCTTGGATTTTCAATTGTCATCATCTGAATCTTTTGATCACTGACTCCACGTTTCCTTAACTCTGGAATAATCGTTTGAGGTAGATATTTATAATGCCACAGAGGATTGGCTTCTTCTAAAAACCGGCTCGGCGCCCAATCAATAAAGCTGCAATAATCATGGGATAACACAATTTGCTTTTCATATCCCAGCCGACAAAGTTCGACCAAGGTATCAATTCGCAACTTACTCGACAAAAGATCTTCCAGACCAAATCTGTCTACACCTATATAGCTTCCTTGTTTTAAAATCTTTTCCAAATAATTAATATCTGTTGTGTCACCACAATGACCAATGATGACCCGTGATAGATCAACACCCATGGATTCAAAAACATCTAATTGCATTAAACCCACTTCCTGTCTGGCTGCAGAATGTGTTGTAATCGGAAGACCTGTTCGTAAATGTAGATGACCGGCGATCTGCAGCACCTTAAAATTAAGAAGTGTCACACCATTAAATTCCGTAGCAGCTTTGATGATGTTGGGTTTTACATCGCCACCCTCTATGCCCTTCTCCACTTCCTGAACCACCCGTGCAGCTATTGCCTCAGGATCCCAAAAAAGCATCCACGGTTCTTCTGTCCAATAAAAACCGGTCGACACAATAAAATGAACACCTGTTTGTTTTGACACTTCTTTAATGATGGAAACATCTCTTCCTAAATTAATCGGCGTAGCATCAACTATGGTCTGCACCCCCAGTTTCTTTGCCATCAATACATCTTCAACTGCTTGTTTGATAATATTGTCCTGATTAATCCATTCTGAAAATGTAGAACGCATAACATGATTAACAACCATCACATGCTCATGCATAAGCGTAAAACCAAGATCCTTTGAATCAACAGGACCCAAAACTGTATTGACTTGAGACATAAAAACTCCTCTTGTGTTACAATCGAAATATCGAAATCCAAAAAAACTGACTATTAATTCCCCATCTTTTCTTTAAGCCAATTCACAGTATATTTTTGTGCCTGATAAGCATCATGCGCAACCCAGAAACCAATATGCGATGCACCTTTGATGACATAGAGCTCTGAGTTAAGAATATTTTTCTGCGCATATTCAGCGTGACTAATTGGCACATCACTGTCTGCATTGCCATGTATTATAAGTGTTGGACATTCAATATTTGAAAGCGGTAACTGGTTGATTCCCTCCATAGTTACAATGTCATTATTTACGCCTGCTTTTCGTTGATCATATTTCTGACTCATTGTCTGAAACAGAAAATTCATAAAAGCCAGTTTGTTTTCATCTTTAATAATTTCTTTTACACGCTTGCCTAATTCATGTTTGTCCAAAGAACTTTCGGTTTGTAATAAATTTTTAACAGCAGCAGCAGGAAAATGGCGCATAAAAAAATCAATGGGCCACATACCAGGCTTACTCAAATAAATAGTTTCCTGAGTCTTGCTTAACTCTTGGGACTTCACATATTTAATAGTAACCGAGTCTATTTCTATTAGAGCAGCTACTTTGTTTGGATGCCTTTCTGCAAACTGATAAGATGACGGACCGCCAGCTGAACATCCAACAACAGCAACCTTATCAAGCCCGATTGCATCTATAAGCGCAGCCAATGCATCGCCCTGTTCCTCTGCAGTCTTTCCAACACTTAATGGAGTACCTAAATATCCCGGTCTGGAAGCAGCAATAATCCTAAATCCGGCCTTACGAAAAATCTCCCCAATACCCAAACCCTGATCATATCCGCCGGGGCCGCCATGAACCGCAAGAAGAACAGGACCTTGTCCATGGTCTGCATATTCTATCATACCTTTTGAAGTTTGAATTGTTTTGGATGGATAGGTCAGGCACTTTTGGCAG
>CAZLRI010000286.1:0-3521 GCA_964561745.1 uncultured Pseudobdellovibrionaceae bacterium
CCCAACCCTCATTCCTTCCTACGTCATACACTCCGTAAGGAATAGCCTTGGGAACATCGGGGTCGATAAAATCATGGACCAACACTTTTTCAGGTTTTCCCCTCGGCCGCCATTGCTGACCCTTATTGTGATAACGGCCAATCAGTTCTTTCTTCTTGGTGTCCACCGAGATAACGGGCTCCTCTTTCTTCATATGTCTGCGCACACAATCATTCAGATGATGAAATTGCTGATCTCTGTTGGGGTGGTTTGTTCCTTCCAGTGTCTTTGCATTGCCCTGCAAGCTATAATCCATTTCTTGCAAGAGAGTGGCAACTGTCGGGTGACTGATGTCATATCCCTTCTTCACCAACGATTCCGTCAGCTCCCTTGTGCTCTTGCATGTCCACAACAAGGACGACTCTGGATCTCCGCGCGTCGTGGATTCCACCAGACTCTTGAGTGTCTTTACGAGACATGGCTGTCGAAGAGCCTGGCTGTTCCTCCCGCCTCCGATTTTACGAATACGAGCTCCTTCCTGGAGAGGTAATGGCTTTTTCAATTCCTTCATCGCTTTATAAAGCGTAACGCGGGACATGCCGGTCGCCTGGACCACTTGTGAAATGCCACCATACCCCAGCGTTTTAGCTTCAAGGGCTGCGGCTAATCTTTTCTGCCTTTCATTCAAATGGGGCAAGAGAGGAAGAAGACGTTGCTGCAATGGTGAGGATGTTGACACCTGAAATCAATACCATATTCACCGAAAGTTGTACATGTTATTGTTTAACAGACCCTTAGTTTCCAAGAGCTGGTTTTGCTGTTTAAGCTGTCCCAAAAAGAAATGTTTTTGGGACTACTTAATTTTAAATTAATTTGTTCGATTAATAATTTTCTTCTACATATGCCTGACAGCCTTCATTGAATAAATCAGAATTGCCATCACAATCATCAATGTCTTGTATATCATTTTCCTCAGCCCACGCATAGCCTGCCTCGTGACCGCTACAATCTTCCAAACAATCATAACCATGGAAAGTTTTTTCCTTCATGTAATAATGGCTATCATCGTATGAATTATATGTTTTTGTGTTTATGTTTTCACCTGAACACCACCTGACAATTACTATTACAAAAATGATTGAAAAAATAGTTTTTAGAATATGCCAAATTTTTTTCATATTAGTATTTACTGCACGTACACGACGGGCTCAATGTCCCATCACAACAAATAATCTTATCAAAAGATTCATCACAACCACACACACCGCCATGATGTGAACAACATCCACTTTTTGCAAACAATTCACCCTTAGAATTATCACTGGTATTGTTTAATAAAGGCTTATTGAATGAATTGCTACCAATTTTACATGATTTCCACATACCTAATTTATTTTCTTTAGCCTCAGCTTCAAGTTGTACAAACTTTTTTAAGTATTTGAAAGGAAATCGTGTATAGGCAAGAGCATAACCATTTTTTATTGCTTCGGCATTATATAGTTTGCCATCAACATACAGATAAGCAAGTAGCCGATTGTATTTATCTTTTATTGAATAATTCTTATCGGTTTTATATTCGACTTTCCTGCCACCTAACATATTAAGTGCATACTCCTTGGATTCTCCACCATAACACTGTGCTGGTTTTGCTGGATGATTTGTTTCAGGCGCGTCTATACCTATAAGGCGAACTGTGGTTCCATCAATAACAACAGTGTCACCATCAATTACATGCTCAACAGTGCCCTTATAAGTAGTGGCAAGAAGGGAAGACGGAAATATAAACAACGAAATCAAAAATATAGTCCACAAATAATGCATATTTAAATCTATAAATATGTAAACCTTATGTCAATCTTAACAGGTCAACAGTCTCCCAGTACCATCATAATGGCCATTTGTTATTGAATTTGGCACTCCGAACTTTTAAAAAACCTCAGTGCTAGCTTCTTTCGTAGGTTGCGTTGCATAACTCGCCATCCGAATCGTCACAAATTAATTGCCAAGTATCTTGGTTTGCTAGGTCATTGCCTGCACATGCCTTGTTGTATTTACACCAGTCATTTTCAAAACCATAAGTGCAAAAAAACACTTCGTTACCATTTGAATCTGCTATAACATAAATACCCTTTGCTGTGATGTAGTAGTAATATTTATTACCCTCAAGGGTGCCTGAGTATAAATAAGTCACTTCAGTATCCGTGAGGTTCATTGAACAATCACTTTGCTTTACAGAGTAGAAACCTTCAAGACTTAGAGGATTAAAAGCTTCTGGTGTTGACGTAGTTGGTGACGGGGTTGAAGAACTATTTTCATCGCCACTTCCACCCCCACCGCAACTTGTAGCAATAAAAGTCAAGACTAAGGCCGCAAACAATGCTTTTTTCATGGTTGCCTCCTATTTTTTATTTGGTTTTTCTATAGCAGTTGCGTCGTTTGTTGGTGTGGTGCTGGCTCCCATGTCTAATGCTGCCATATCCCCACTTTTGTAAGCCTTAATTCTTTTAGCACATACTTTGTCATTGTTAGCCCAACCTTCATCAAATTTATAAGCCTCAGAACACCAATCAATTGGTTGCAATCCTTTTAATTCACGTTCTGTATTGGTTTTCTGGAATTCAGTCATAAATTCTTGCCTTTGTCCTTTTGTTTTTGAGCTTTTATAAGCAACTCCACCAATTAGGGCAGCAACGCAGCCATTCAATAACATAAGCGTCATAATTATAAGCGAGATACGTTTCATAAATAACCTCTATAGGTGAACCTACTTTTAAGTGGGTGTTAAAGACCTACTTATAAGTAGTATATTTTGCAAGTGAAATTTAATTCCCTTCAAAAATTGATATTCGCTGGGATAAAGCAAAAACGCCTAAAAGCCGGTTTGACTCAAGAAAAACTGGCTGAAAAAGCAGGTCTTAACTATAAGTTTTATCAGCGTGTTGAATCTGGGAAATCAAATCTTACCTTAAAGACGCTTTCCAAGATAAGTCGTGTTTTGAAAATTCATCCACGAGAATTTTTCGATTAGAAAGGGATATAACACACCTCACAGATGCCTTTTCTTTGCTATGCTACATTATTCATTTCAACCAGTTTTAATCCAAGCTCGTTAAGCGTACTCCGAAGTAATGCTCTGGCTTCAGCTTCAGGCAGTACATCCACATTTATACTTTGTCTTTTTTCAACAGGTTTATAGCCCGCCCTATCTAGCAGGTCTTCAACAGCAGATTGACGCACATTCTCGGATTTTGCACTAATCGCATTTACAACCGTCATTATTGCCCCAAGCTTGCTTGCCCTTCTAAAAATATCATCAGGAGTGCCATTAATATCCAAACCACTTTTTTTAACTGTTTCAATTATCGGCAGCCAATTTGTTTCGAGTTCTTCAGGAGTCATGTTTAATGCTTCAAGTTGGGAAATGATGTCACCCCAGCTACCATTGGCTTTAGGAGTCTTTATCAGCTTGGTATTTCGTTTATATGCGTGCTTTTCTAAAAAACTTGCTTGTTCATTAGCAGACGAAAAGAAAACAGCTCTGA
>CAZLRI010000287.1:0-3491 GCA_964561745.1 uncultured Pseudobdellovibrionaceae bacterium
TATTCTCTTACAATACCTTATAAGATTTAAAAGTCCCCTGTGCAATTTTGGCACAGGGTTTGATTACATGTAAAATTGGTTTGGCCCAACCAAAGTGCTCGTAGAACTTTTTATTTTTTTGAAAGGAGGTGAACATGGAAGCGAATATATTAGTAAATGCGGTGAAGGCCAATGGCCTGCATGAAATATTGCATCAATCACTGGAATCTGGACATTGCCCGTCTCCTGTTGCCGGAGTAGGTGATGTATGTGTTTTCTGCGCCAATTGTCTTTGGGGAGCATATGCTCAATGAGAATTGAATGGCAATTCTAAATGGGCGGCCGCTTTTTTAGAAACAGAAATGGGAAGAGCACAATAAATGCTCTTCTCAGTAGAAAGGAGTTTATGCTCTGCTTTAATCCGGAATACCGCATGCGCAAAGCAATTGGCAGCGTCTTTATTTACAAAATTGATCCATATACCATGAGTTTGACCGGTCAGAAGATTATACATCCTCTCAATGCTATAGTGCTCGCACTGATAAACGGCAAGCGAAGCATCAATGAAATTATCGGTCTTTTGGCGGAAGTTGGGGGCGTCGATAAGGAAAAAGCGAATAACTTTTTGACAAATTTTATATCCAATTCTGCAAATTTTCTTGTAAACGACAGAGTGAATGACCTCTATAAACCGGAAGATTTTATTATTCCCGTCAACGATATAAATATGGCTTCATTCAGGCTTTGTTCCCCTTTAAGTTTGGCGCTTCTGATCACATATACTTGCACATCAGATTGTGTATATTGCTATGCAAATCGGAATTCCGCTGAAGATAAGACGGAAATGGATCTTAAATTCGCCAAAATAATTGTCGATCAGGCCAAGGATTGCGATGTTCAATTGATTTATTTGGGCGGCGGGGATCCTTTTATAAAACCCTGGTGTATTGAGCTTGTCAAATATATAATTGACAAGGGTATTACAGTTGGATTGTCAACCAAAGAATATTTGCCAATTGGAAAATGCGAAGAACTGGCAGTCGCCGGTATCGATCATATTCAATTAAGTATAGATTCGCTTGACACAAAGATTGCCTCCGACATAACGGGGCGGCCATATTTCCTGACGGAAATAATAGAAACCATCAATAACCTCCAGAGGTTTAATATTGAGGTTACCACAAATAGAGTTGTCATGAAAAGAAATCTTACACAAATACCTGAGCTTTTAGGATTTTTGTTGAAAATGGGTACTAAACATATTATTCTAAGCCGTTATTATCGTAGCACATTCAGACATTCCGATGAGTTTTTTGTCTCTGATGATGATGTGCAATGGTTATTGGGCATGATTGATTCTGTTGAAGGTATACAGCATGCAAATATCGCTCGGCCACGATTAATAAAGGACGGAATGGGCAATGCGAAGCAGATTGAGACATTTCTTTCGCGAACGAGTTGCGCATTCGGTCGAATAGGTTTGGTAGTGACTCCCTCAGGGAAAGTTATTCCATGCGAGCAATTGCCAACCATCACTCCATTTGTATTGGGCGATTTGCATAATGCCACACTGGAAGAGGTATGGAGGTCTAAAGAGCTGATGAATCTGTTTCATCCACATATTGAGCATTTCAATAGCACTACTTGCCATGAATGCGAATACTTTGATAAATGCATTTACGACCGTGGCCTTTGTATTAGAGATGTATTTAAAGTGTGCGGTAAGCCTTTTGGCATTCACCCTTATTGTCCCCATGCAGATTATGGCGTTAGGTTAGTATGAATCAGCATTCAATAAGACTTGAAAAGGTAATTCGCAATTTCGGGACCGTGCGAGCCCTTGACAATATAACGTTTAGCTTTGGTGGCGGCGCAATTTTTGGATTACTAGGACCCAATGGGGCAGGCAAAACGACGGTGCTTCGAATCTGTTCTACATTACTGCGGCCCACATCTGGGAAAATATATTATAATGGAGAAGAATTTAATGAATCAAAAGCATTTATCCGCCAAAAAATTGCGGTGATGCCTCAGGGAAATGCACTCGACCCATTCTTGAATGTTCGGGACAATTTAAGATTCTATTGCAAACTGCGAAACATGGCCTCCGCCGATATTAGAAAACAATTAGATAAAGTCATTTCGGCATTCGGCATTAAAGAAATTCTCAACCGTTCGATATTTGCTTTATCGGGCGGCCAGTTTCGCAGGGTTCAACTGGCGCGAACATTTCTGGGTGAACCAATTTATGTTCTGCTTGATGAACCGACTCTCGGTATTGATATTCAGGGGAAAATGGAAATCTGGAAAACCATTCCCATATTTGCGATTGAAAATAAATGCACCGTCTTGCTGGCGTCAAATGACCTAACGGAAGTAGAAAATATCTGTCATGAGGTTGGTTTTATCAATGGCGGAAAGTTTCTATATCAGGGCAAAACCAATGGCCTGACCAAAGAAAATATTATAAGACTTCATATAAAACTTGGGCGCCCGGTCTCCACAATTGATATTGATCCAAATGACGGCATAACTATCCAAAAACAATCAAATTATGAATTACTAATGACATGCAAAGAATACGATCCCGTAGTTTTTGAGACACTTGCTAAAATCGGCCAGCAAAATCATTTGATCGGCATTGAAGAAGAAAGAGGCTCATTGTCTGATCTGTTTGAAAAATATGCAGGGAAACAAGAATGAAATCAATGTTATGGCGAGAGTTTCGGACAATGGTAAGTTCGCCATTAAGCATTATCATACATTTTGTTTCCCCTCTTTTTCTACTGATATTTTTTGCAACGGTATTTGGACGAAATCTGCAATCATTCGCATATTCTGGGACATCAGTGAGCTATCTTGACTATTTCACCCCCGGTCTTGTCGGATATATCACGTTCATGACATTTCAACTGGCGCTTGTTTTTGTAAGACACGACAGAGTGTCCGGCATGTTGGGTATCATTGCTCTATCCAAGGGGAACTTGGCAAATTATATCGGCGGGAAAATAATAGCGCAAATAGTCCTTAATATTGTAAAATGCCTTATTTTGGTAATATTGTCCATCATTATTTCACAAGGTAACATTTTTATTTCTCATCCGATGAATACAATTGTTTTTTGCATCGCAATTATTCTCGGTACAGCAACTTGGCTATGCCTTGGTGTTAGCTTCGCTTTAAAGATAAAGCGTGAAGATATGCGTGACATAATTGTGATGCTTCTTTCAATGCCATTAACCTTTTCAAGCTCTATGTATTATGATATTAGCAAGGCGCCGACGTGGATCAAATCCATTAGCATAATCAATCCCCTGACATATACATGTGATATTGCAAGAAGTGCATATCTTTCGGAGTCAATCAATATTGATTCATATAAGCTTATGATTCTTTTTATCATGGCAATTATTTCTATTGGCATAGCCATATTTTTGAGTCGGAGACAAGAGTATTAGGTTTTTCTGGGAGTTGATGAGGGGACTATTCGTTATCGCATCAAGAGATATCAA
>CAZLRI010000288.1:0-3488 GCA_964561745.1 uncultured Pseudobdellovibrionaceae bacterium
AGGCGCAGATATAAATCATGAAGATGATACAGAAATAAAACTGTATCCAACAAAGAAATATTCGCCATTTGGAAAATCACTTTTTCTTCCACGTTTTATAACCCCATATCTTGCATATTTGCAGGATGCATTTTTTATAAGTTTTCTAACCGGAGCAAGCGATCCTTTAAGCTGGCATAACTGGATTGGTGGTTTGTCATACAGAACTGATGCAGAACATTTTGGTTACTTTGGTCAATACTGGTATAATAGATGGAAGCCTATTTTGGGCGTTGGAATTAATGATTATGCTGTAGATTTTGGTGATCTTACATTTACTTCAGCTTTGGGTCGCAACACGGTTCACTATTATGAACAAAGAAGAAATGCGAGTGCGCACATCACTCTTCCTATAAAGAGGCAGGCACTTTCAGCGCGGTATTTTTATGAAGACAGAATGCCGATAACAAAGCTCACAACGCCTGAAAAGAATGCTTTAAATCTTGGCGTGTTTGCTGGTTTCTTGGTTGGTTATGCTTATGGTGATGCAGAAAGATATTTAGCTTCAATAAGCAAGGAGAACGGAAGGTTCATAAAATTAACCGGAGTTTTTACAGACAGTATATTCGGAGGCGGTCAAAAAAATGAACAAAAGATATTTTCAGGTGACTGGAGGGAATATATAAGAATATGGCATCATCAGGTTCTTGGATTGCGCGCTGCTGGCGGTATGACATGGGGTGATAATATTGTTCAGGGTACATTTGGATTGGGCGGTGATGTTGGTGAGGGAAATCTTGCGCAAGGAGGATCTTATAATTATTTCCCCTTAAGAGGCATACCGGTTTCTGCCTTATCCAGAACGCGCGCTATGTTATTATCTGCGGAATACCGCATCCCGCTTGCATCACCGCAGCGTGGTTTGGGAACAACCCCAATTTTTTTGAATAATGTTTATTTAGCCCTGTTTGCTGATTATGGTAATGCATGGAATGCCCATGAAAATGATAATCAGGGTTTTTTTGATGAATTTCTTTTAGGTGTTGGCGGAGAATTACGGGGAGATTTTGTGCTTGGTTATGGATTGCCTATTACAGGAAGGCTGGGATATGGCATTATTGTTGTTAATAGAGACCGTATTGAACAGTTAAAGGATCCATTGATGGATCATAGTTTGAAATATGGTATGTTAATCCTTCAGGTGGGAACATCATTCTAAGAGAGATGTTTTCCCCATTTGAAAAAGAAAAACAAGGGGGTTTTTTATAAAAATCCTCCCCAACCCTCCTTTGCTAAAGGATGGAGCTAACGACCGTCGACCAATGACACAATTCATTTCATACACTATTATTTTTTTTCTTTTAATCTTTTCAAGTCAGGTATTTGCCAAAAAAACTTTGATAAAAACAGACAAAGATGTTGGCGCTGCTTTTTTGCTTATTGGAACATCATCAGCTCAAGCTATCAACGATCTTCTTAAAAGTGTAAAAATTTTTGGAAAAAAGACAAATGATTTGTCTTCTGATCAGGCGGAGTTTCTATTTGCTTATGCCAATTATCGTTTAGATAAGTTGAGAGATGCAGAAAAGATATTTTTAAAAATCAGCAGAGATGATTTTGTTGTTGAAGATTATGTTCTCTATTTTCTTGCAGATATTGCTTATCGACAAGGTGATAGAAGGTCGTCTGGGGCTTATTTAAGAAAAATGCAAGATCTTTTTCCAGATAGTGTTTTAGCTGCAAAAGCCGGGCTTAAGCAGGCTGATATCCTTGTTGATAATGGGAATGCTGATGAAGCAAGAACAGCATTAAATAGTATAATCAAATCTGAACAAAATGATCTTTATAAATTTGAGGCTAATCTTTTATTGATAAAATCATATCTCTTGCAGGGAGATGCTAATGAAGCTTTGTTGAGGTTAAAGAGCCTTGTTTTGCTTTCAGATGATACAAACAAACTGGGTGCGATTGATAAATTTGCTAAAGATTTTGACAAAGGAGTTTATAGCTCTTTTATAAAATGGAAAGAAAGCTCTAACATACAATATCAGATAGCTGAAACTTTAATGGATGCTTCTCACTGGTCTGAAACAATTTTATATCTGGAGCCTATTGTAAAAAAATATAATATTAATACAGAGCTTGGTTATAAAGCCAGAAAGCTTTGTGCAAGGGCTTACTATAGAACCCATGACTATAAGAGCGCTATTGATTTGCTTCATCAGCTTATCTCTGAAAATAAAGATCCAAAAGACAGGCTGCACCTTTTAAGACAATTGGCAGAGTCTTGTGCAAGAGATAGTGATTATGAGCAGTCCATACATATGTGGAGGGAGATTGCCCAAGAATACTCAAAAAGCAATTCTGCTGTGTTAAGCGCCAGATATAGCATCTCTCTTTTGCTGATGGATGAAGGGAAATATGATGAAGCAATAAAAGAGTTTAGAAGAGTATTGCAGATTCCGAGTAGTGGCAGGCAAAGGACAAAGACTCTCTGGTTTTTGGCGTGGTGCTATTATAAATCTGGTGATTTTGATTCAGCTATAGAGCGCTTTGATTTCCTGCTTAAGCAGGGTAGTGAATCAAAGAATATGCGTGACCGGTTGATATATTGGAAAGCCCGTTCTCTTGAACAGATGGGTAAAAATAATGAATCCCGCAAATTGTATTCAGATATAGTTGAGAAAGACAGATTAAGTTATTATGGAATATTAGCTGACCAGCGTCTTAATGGAGGAACAAGCAAAGACTTGGATGTTGTTGGCAGGTTAAAAGCAGATAAACACTGGAAGCCGGATATATCTGATAAAAATATTGCAGATAATTCCCATCTGGCAAAGGCTTTGTTTTTTGACAAGCTGAATCTTCATTCAGAATCAGCAGACGAAATTGTGCGTGCTTTTTTAAAAGTGGAAAATCAGGAGGATTCAAAGCTGCTTTTGTGGCTGGCAAGTAGAAATTTAACACATGATATTGCATATAGAATAGTGCGTCGTGAATATGCTTCAATATTAAAATCACACAGATGTTCAAATTCTTTTGAAAGGTTTGTATGGGAACAAGCTTATCCAAGGGCATATTCCCCTATTGTTGAGTCTCTTAATAAAAAGGACAAACTGGATACAATGCTGGTTTATGCGCTTATGCATGCAGAATCAACTTTTAGACCAAAGGTTGTATCTCCTGTTGGAGCGATTGGTTTAATGCAGCTTATGCCAACAACTGCTAAAAAAGTTTCAGAAGGATTAGGTGAATCCACATTTGATGCAAAAAATTTGTATGTGCCGTCTAAAAATATTGAATATGGAATGGCTTATTTAAATAAGCTCTCAGATATGTTTGATGGAAACAAAGTTGCGATGATAGCTTCATATAATGCTGGTGAGGAAGCGGTTTCAAGGTGGATACAGCATGGAGATTATTCAAGTGACGAAGAGTTTATTGAGGAGATCCCATATTCAGAGACAAACCTGTATGTAAAAAAAGTATTAAGATACTATTGGCTGATG
>CAZLRI010000289.1:0-3461 GCA_964561745.1 uncultured Pseudobdellovibrionaceae bacterium
TCCGCGATCCTGGTTTTCGTAGGTCGGGATTCAATCCCGACAAGGTGGCGGAAAAAGCTGGTTTTACGGAGCGGTGGGTTTGGGGTAGAATATGTCTACTCAAAAAGGAGGTGAGGTGGTATGCCAGTTTATCAAGTAGGTGTTGTGCGTTATTTCGGGGTAACCATCGAAGCGGAGGATGAAGAAAAGGCAAAAGAACTTGCCGCGTTCTTTCTCGGCGATTGTGTGGATACCTCAAACGACAACGAGAAGGCAAATTTCAACTTCAGAATTCATGAGATAAAGATGGTCGAGAACGATTCTTTTCTTTTGTGAGTGATTGACACAAAGAAATGCCCTTAGACGACATTTTCAACAAGATTATTCTTGGGGATTGCGAGGAAGTTCTAAAAGGATTTCCTGATAACTCTATAGATTTAATCTTTACTTCACCGCCTTATGCTGACCAACGTGCCAAAACATACGGCGGGATTAAACCCGATCACTATGTTGATTGGTTCATGCCAAAAGCAGCTCAATTCTTACGTGTCTTGAAGCCCACCGGTACTTTCATTTTGAATATAAAAGAGCGCGTTGTAGCTGGAGAGAGACATACCTATGTTATTGATCTAATTCTACGGATGCGCGAACAGGGCTGGCTTTGGACGGAGGAATTTGTTTGGCACAAGAAAAATTCATATCCTGGCAAATGGCCTAATCGTTTTCGCGATGCTTGGGAACGACTTCTTCAATTCAACAAAACGCGACGATTCAACATTTATCACGATGAAGTTATGGTTCCAATGGGCAAGTGGGCCGAAAAACGTATGAAAAATCTAAGTGAGACAGATAAAATACGCGATACATCCAAAGCAGGTAGTGGTTTCGGAAAAAAAGTGGCAAATTGGATTGGAAGAGAAAAAGCATACCCAACAAACGTATTGTATCTTGCTACCGAAACTAAGAACCGCAATCACAGTGCAGTTTTTCCTGAGAGTTTGCCAGAGTGGTTTATTAAGCTATTAACGAAGGAAAGTGATTGGGTGCTTGATCCTTTTATGGGGTCTGGAACAACAATCCGTGTAGCTCAACGTATGAGCCGAAATGCGATTGGAATTGAAATACTGCCTGAGTACTATGAATTGGCCATGCGAGAAATTCAGTCAAGTTATCAAAGTTAGTTTCTGCCATAGAATCCAAGAGCGCATTACATCAATTTTTCAACTTCTGGAAAACCTTAATGTCAGGAGGATATTATTATGGAGATTCATAGCGAAAGAGCCAAAGAATTGGATGCCTTTATTTCTTCAAACCCTCAAATCAAAATCGGCGAGTGGCCTCTCGAAATTGACGGAGTCGTTCAGAGACACCCATTCTATCGTTTGCCAATTTCTCAATTGCGTTACAACGTTAACAATGGCCGACTCGCAATGGAAATTCGCGAGTGGGAAAACGTGCATGGTAGATCCTTGGATGCGAATGACCCCGACGATGCAAAAGCAATTCGTAGTTTGTTATTATCCTTAGGCGAAACCGACACCGATCTTCTCAAAGAAGATCTACGGCTAAAAGGGCAAATAGAGCCTGGTGTTATCACACATGATGGATTTGTTATTAATGGTAACCGCCGAATGGCTATTCTCGAGCTCTTGCACGAAGAAGAGCCTACCGGCAAGTGGAAAACCTTAGAAGCAATAAGGCTGCCGCCATCTGTTGGCGACAAAAATTTGTGGAAGATTGAAGCGGGATTACAGTTATCCAAAGATAAAATAGCTGAATACCACCCGGTTAATGAGCTTTTAAAAATCAAACAAGGGATAGATAGGGAACTTGAGCCAAATGAAATTGCCGCAGCCATGTATGGCCGGACCGTGGATGAAGTGAAACTCGCCATCGAGCGATTGGAACTGATTGACCAGTTCTTAGATTTTTTTGGGCAGCATGAAAATTACGGGTTGATCAAGAAATTTGGACTGCACGAGCACTTTATTGACATTCAAAAGGCCATATTGGCCACAGCAAAAAATAAAGGACTATCGGGGCGGGAGATTAAAAAACGTCTTAACGGCACATTTGCGTTAATTAGGGCAGATATTCTTCTGCGCCCTAATCAGCAGAAAGGTAAAAAGAAACGTGTGACCCATTGGGATATTAGAGAATTGGGCAAGGTTTATGCTGATGGCGATGCTGAAGCGGAGTTCTTAAAGATTCTTGAGCCTGCAATGAAAGAGCCTAAGAAAATAACATCAATCAAGCCCGAAATCATCTTGGAGAGCTTTAAATCAGCTAAAGAAATCCTGGAAAACAAAGAGGACCGGGACCAACCAGTAAAACTAATAGAAAGAGCAATTAAAGCTCTTGAGAGCATAGACCAAAGTAATAAACATCTAGGGGATGAACGAGTAATATCTGCCCTTGAACGATTATACAAAATGGTCACCACTCTATCAAATAAAATAAACCAAAACTATGATAAAAATCAGCCTCGATAAAAATAAGATAATAGTAGATGGTTCAAACAACCCTGCCATTTTTGAGTGGGAACACCGCTCATTCTTTATCTCGGCTGCAGGATTCGAGTTAGATCACCGAAAAGGGCAATATATATTTTCAGTTCAATCGGAGTTGCACAAGACTCTCGTTGAGACCATGAATTACTTCAAAGAAGAGGGGATTATGTTTGAGACTGATGAAAATGTATCGAATTTACTTGGGCAGATTGAGGTAGAACAAAGTGATTATGAACGAGCGTTTATCACTGGAAAAAAGTTGAGAACAGAGAAAAAAACTTTGTCTCAGCTTGCCGGGCTAGCAAGACCACTACAGGATTATCAAGTTAAAGGTGTCGAACATCTCTTATCAGTAAAGAATGGAGCGAACTTCTCCGTGCCTGGTAGTGGTAAAACAAGTGTTATTTACGCAGCGTTTGAAAAAATGAGTAAAGATCTGGATATTGACAAGCTATTAGTTATAGGGCCCAGAAGTTGCTTTCAGCCATGGGAGGACGAAGCCAGATTATGTATTTCACGTGAAATGATCAGTGCTCGCTTAAGTGGTTCAAAATCTGTCAGACAGAGTCTATACTTACAAGCCTCCGATTTTGAAATTTTTCTTTGCACTTACCAAACGGCAGCCAATGATAAAGATGAAATCATTTCGTTATGTAAACAGTTCAAGGTATTTGTTGTAATAGACGAATCACACAACATCAAAAGTTTTGAGGGAGGGAAATGGGCAGAGACGATGCTTGAAATTTCTAGGTATGCAGCTAGAAGAGCAATACTTTCGGGAACCCCTATACCAAACAGCCTAACAGACCTATGGTCGCAGATGACCTTCTTATGGCCTGGTGAACAGGTTCTTGGAGATCGAAATTCGTTTCATTATAAATGTGAGGATGATGCAGCGAGGGGGGGTATTCGGGATGCGGTAAAGCCTTTTATTTACAGAACTACTAAAGTGGAACTTGGTCTCCAACCCTA
>CAZLRI010000290.1:0-3448 GCA_964561745.1 uncultured Pseudobdellovibrionaceae bacterium
GATATTGAAAAAATGAGCGAAAATAATCATATCGTAGCTATCACTCACAATGGCGTTATTAGGGTCATTCGATGTTTAATTGAGAATCACCCTTTCCAAGATATTTTTTCTGAGGCTGAACCTCATTTAACCCCCCATTCGTATCAGTATTTCGACAATACTTGGTCCACCATCTCACTCAATTATATATTTGATGAGTTTTGATACTTTTCATTGACTCGGTTATTAGCAACAAGCGCAGGAAAGTCGAACAATAAGGGAATTAATCTCAATGCAGTGGTCAAACAAACATAGTCTTTTCTTGTTAATTGGGCATTCGGGTGTTGGTAAAACCACACTGCTTAAACGAATAATTACCCAAAATCCAAACATCAGCATAATTACCAAAATAAGTACGAGACTGCAAAGAGAAACGGATGATTTTCACCAAGAAATTGTTCTCACTACGAATAATGCTTTTGATCATTTGGAAAGCAAAGGATTGATTGGACCTGCATACATTAAATATGGGTGTAAATATGGTTTCTTGGCAAAGAATTGTAAAATCCAGATTGGCGATAGAGTTATAGAGGGTGTTGGACTAAGTGTTCTTGATCATTCAATTGCATGTACGGTAGGCGACTTGTTTGAAAGCCAAATATCATTAAGAAATTGGCTTCAAAAGATAGTGGTTGTGCTTTTGTATGCACCTCCTGATGTCATCAAAAAGAGGCTTGAAAATAAAAAATTGCCCTCTCCACAATTAAGAACCCGCTTGGATTCGCTGACTATATTAAATACAATGGGAATGCCCAAGGATGTTCCAGAACATGATTATTGTTTATCAACAGACAAATGCTTAGAAGATACACTAATGGAACTACAAGAAATTCTAGACCATGAAATGATAAAAGAGAAAAATAGAAATGGACACTGAAAAGGAATACCTTCGAAATGAATCCTTCATCGCGTATTGGGAGAAGAAACATAACGATCCAAATTATCGTCATGAAGAATTAAGCTCGATAGTGCAACGATATTTGTTGCGCCTTATCAATGAAACCAATGGGTATTTATTAGATCATGGCTGTGGAGGAGGAAGGGCATCGTTAGAAATAGCAGAAAACGAAAAAAAACTTGCGCTTTGCGATCTTTCCTCAGTATCAATAAAAAAGACGTTGGAACTATTAGGAAGGCATCATGTAAGCAATAGGGTTTTATGGTCACATGTTGGCCCTATCGAAACTTGGATCGGGCAAAAAGGATGGGGAGGTGTATGTTCCCATCGCGTCTTGCACGCAATCCCCCGTAGTGTAAGACTAATTACTGTAAAATCACTAGTTTCTGGATTAAAAAAATCAGGAAAGATTTTATTAACCGCAAAATCATTAAATTGCAGGAGATTTACATTACTAAAAGGCGATTCTGAGTTTGAGCAAATTGAAGGTGATGGACAAACATTCTTGCGAAAAAATCCTTTTCGGTATATACATTATTTTGCTTATGATGAATTATATGAAATACTAATGGATAGCGGTTTAAGAGTTTTAGCCTATGAAGAATTCGATGAAAGAACGGGTAATCTTGAGAGAAGTGAAGCTACAGCATATAATCGCTATTGGCTGTTTTACGCCGAAAAGGTCATATCATGACCATTAGAAGTTGAGGGAAACACTATGTACCGCGAAATGATAAAATTCGAGCAGGACTTCCCTCCTTCTAGATTTAATGGGTTTCTAAATAGTGTTTACGATAATTTCATCTTGTTTTTTTTTGAAAAATATATACGGAATATAAAGCTTGGCTCACCCCAGTGGCATATTGTTCAAAACAAGTTGTCGAGAGAAACTGCATGTGGACTGGGAATGAAAAAGCGGGTAAAGTTCTATGAGACAACATTAAGAAAATGTGGAAAGAACCTCCTCTTATATCCTAATGTGTTTATTGCTTATCCCCAAGGACTTGAATTGGGCGAAACTGTTCTGATAAATTGGGGATGTCATATAACGGCTAAAGCTCCTATTCAAATCGGTGATTATTCCTTGATCGGCCCTTATTGTGTAATAAATTCTGGCAATCATATTTATGATAATCCTGATGCCTATATTAGATACCAAGGTCATCGAATCGCCCCTATTAAAATTGAAAAAGATGTTTGGTTGGGATCGCATGTTACAATTCTGCCTGGGGTAACTATAGGCGAAGGCTCTGTAATTGGTGCTGGATCAGTAGTTAATAAATCCGTCGAAAAATACACAGTGGTTGGGGGAGTTCCCGCACATTTTATTAAACGTCGCTCGCAATGAAGTAATTGAAACTTTTTGGTTTCACCTAGAATCGCCGCCATATCTAGCGCAACTCACTAATTCGTAGCCAGATATGGTAACAAATGTGAAAAGTTTCAATCAGTTCAATAATAATTCTCGTACTTGTTTAGCGTCTGAAAGACAAAAGTGATACAAAGTCAAGAACTGATGGCCTGAAAAAGCAGATTGAAATGCAGTATACACCCGAAGGGTAAGCGAATAGACTAAGCGCCTGCATAATGCGACCTCCCAAGTTGCGCCAGACACTGTCGAGCAGGATCGCCCGCAAAGGTAGTAAAATATCGGAAGGAAATTAATTATGGAAACAAAAGTTACCTTCTTAGGCACAAATGGATACCCTACTGGTGACAAAAAAACCATAGGAACCTTAATCGAATCCAATCAGAATAAAATACTTCTAGAATGTGGTGCCTCTCTTATTCAAGAACTTGAAGCAAACGGACATTTGATAACGGATTTAGATTTAATCTTATCGACACATATTCATGCAGATCATTCAGGCGGAGTCCCGTTAGTGTTTTTCGGAAATATTATGGAGCGACTTTATAAAAAATGGCGAAGCACTAAATCTCACCTCGTTCTCGCTTTAGAACAAGTTACGTATAATTCTTTTTTGCCTGTTATTCAAAACGCATATGCTCCTTTTTTTTCAGAAACTCCTCCAGCAGACGTTGAGATTTTACCAATTCCAAATAATGTCAATTACACTTATAATCCTGGCAACGATCTTGTTGTTAGGACAATCCCACTTCGACACAGTGTTCCTAACATTGGCATTCAGATAGATTGGAATGGCATAAAAATAACTTACATAAGTGACACAAAATATTTTGACGATCTTTGTGAATTTGCCAAAGATTCAACGTTGTTAATCTGTAATGTTTTTGGGTCTTTGCAACATAGTGAAATCGCACACCGAATTGGTTTTATGATTGCTCAAGATGCTGCTCAAATTGCTGACAGATCAAGATCAAAAACACTAGTGCTTCAGCATATTTTTTTTCCAGAAACTGACACTGTAGATTGCCTTAAGGAAGCAAATGCTTTATTTTCATCGGTAATTGCCCCAAGCAAAGGGGATACGATAAATTTGAAAAGCTAAATCTGCATATTGAACGAGACTGCCTCCCACTCAGGCCATC
>CAZLRI010000291.1:0-3447 GCA_964561745.1 uncultured Pseudobdellovibrionaceae bacterium
CATGAAAAACGATATTAAAAAATTTAAAACTGTGCGCGGAATGAATGATATTCTTCCCCCTTCAAGTTCTATTTGGCATGATGTTGAAGAAACTGCGTATAAAATCTTTTCAACTTATGGTTATGAAGAAATAAGGACTCCGATTGTTGAAAACACAGATCTTTTTGTAAGAACTGTTGGAGAGACAACTGCTATTGTTGAAAAAGAGATGTATAGCTTTGAAGACAAGGGAGGAGATAATCTTTGTTTGCGGCCAGAAGGAACAGCATCAATTGTCAGGGCATATATAGAATCAGGCATGGCAATGTCTGAACCTGTTGCCAGATATTTTTACAAAGGACCAATGTTTCGTCGCGAACGACCGCAAAAGGGGAGACAACGACAGTTTCATCAGATTGGGATTGAACTTTTAGGCATAGATCATCCTCTTGCTGACGTGGAAGTTATAAGTTCGTTCAATCATTTATTAAATGAGCTTAAGATAAAGGATGTGCAGCTTGAACTTAATTCAATTGGATGCAGCCAGTGTCGTCCTAAATATAATGATGATCTTGTAAAATATTTGCAGTCACATTGTAAGGTTCTTTGTGAGGATTGTCAGCGTCGTGTGTCTAAAAATCCTATGCGTGCATTTGATTGTAAAAATGAAGAATGTGGAAAATATTTAAAAGATGCTCCAAAAATAAGCAACTACTGGTGTGCTGAGTGTGTTAAACATTTTGAAGGAGTAAAGAAGGGGTTAGATTGTCTGGAAATATCATATATATTGAATGAAAGAATAGTAAGAGGGTTGGATTATTATGTAAGAACAGCTTTTGAATTTACAACAGATAAGCTTGGCAGCCAAAATGCAATTGCAGCAGGCGGTCGTTATGATGGTCTGGTTAAGGAGTTGGGCGGTCCGGATCTTCCGGGTGTAGGTTATGCTATTGGCTTGGAAAGGCTTATGTTACTTGTAGATCAAATGAGCAATAAAAGATCAGAAGCTTTTTATTTTGCTGTTTTAGGCGTAGATGTTGCAGAAAAGCTAATCAAGGTTATTGCTGATCTTCGCCAAAACAACTTTCGTATTGAATGGGATTTCGGGCTTAAATCATTGAAAGCTCAAATGCGTCGCGCTGATAAATTAGGTGTTCATACTGTTATCATTGTTGGTGAAGATGAATTGCAAAAAGGAGTGGCAACTGTGCGCGACATGAAAACAAAGGGTCAAAGAGAGGTCAGATTGAAAAATTTATCAGGGCATCTTCAGGCTCTTGTTTAATCTTAACTGGCGATTTCCAATAAAAATTAAATTGATTGCGTACTAATATACGCATTTTTTGTGAATAATAAATTTGGAGTTCAAATGAAGAGAACACATACGTGCGGCGATTTAACTATAAAAGATCAAGACAGTAAAGTTACGCTAATGGGCTGGGTTCATAGCAGAAGAGACTTTGGGGGACTTGTGTTTATCGGCTTAAGAGACCGGTATGGCATAACTCAGATAGTTATAAATACGGAGAATGCGCCAAAAGAAGTTAGTAAACTTGCCGGTGATTTAAGATTTGAATATGTGATTGCAGTGCAGGGAAAGGTTTCCAAGAGACCGGATGGTCAAGAGAACCGGTCAATGAAAACCGGAGAGATTGAAGTAGATGTAACTCGTCTTGAGGTGCTTAATAAAGCAAAGGTGCCTCCATTTATGATTGATGATGACATTGATACTTCTGAAGAGACGAGATTGAAATATAGATATCTGGATCTAAGAAGGCCTAAGCTGCAAAAGATTCTTAAACTAAGGCACGATGCTGTTAAGATCGCCAGAGATTATCTTGATAAAAACAGTTTTTTGGAGATTGAAACTCCAGTCTTAAACAAAAGCACTCCAGAAGGTGCAAGAGATTATCTGGTTCCTTCACGTATACAGCGTGGCAAGTTCTATGCTTTGCCGCAATCACCGCAGATTTTTAAGCAGCTTCTTATGGTGGCTGGCTTTGACAGATATTATCAGATTGTGAAGTGTTATCGTGATGAAGATCTTCGCGCAGACAGGCAACCGGAGTTTACTCAAATAGATATTGAAGCTTCATTTATCGACAGAGAGTTTATATTTGATCTTATTGAAGGAATGCTGGCTGATATATTTAAAGCAACTCTTGGAGTTGAGATAAAAAAACCGTTTGATAGAATCCCGTATGCAGAAGCTATGCATGATTTTGGATCAGACAAACCTGATCGCAGAATTCCATGGAAGCTCATAACATTAACAGACATCTTTGAAAAAACTGGTTTCAAAGTCTTTGCTGATGCAGTTGCCAATGGAAACAGAATAAAAGGGTTTAGTGTTAAGGGCAAAGACATATCCAGAAAGATGCTTGATGATCTCTCTGATTTCGTAAAAAAATATGGGGCAAAAGGTTTGGCGTGGATTAAAATTCAAAATGGCAAATGGCAATCTCCGATCGCAAAATTTATCAATGAACATGAGCAGAAAGAGCTTATGTCCAGAATGAAATTACAAGATGGTGACACAGTGTTTATTGTGGCAGATAGCCCATCTATAGTTGATGATGCATTAGGAAACTTAAGAGTGCATTTAGGTCATCAACTTGGAATGATTGATGATAGCAAGTTTGATTTTCACTGGGTTGTTGATTTTCCTTTGCTTGAGTGGTCAGCAGAAGATAAGCGTTATATGGCAAAGCATCATCCATTTACTGCCCCGCATCCAGATGATCTGGCTTCTCTTGAAAAACATCCTGAAAAAGTAAGGGCATTGGCTTATGACATTGTTATTAATGGATATGAGATAGGTGGCGGATCAATAAGAATTCATACAAGCGATCTTCAATCAAAGATCTTTAAGGCGCTTGGCATATCATCAGAAGATGCTGAGGTTAAGTTTGGATTTCTGCTGGAAGCATTGAGTTTTGGCGCTCCTCCTCATGGTGGAGTTGCACTTGGTTTAGATAGATTGATTATGCTTCTTGCTGGAACAGAGGCAATAAGGGATGTAATTGCATTTCCAAAAACCACCAGCGCAGCTTGCCTTATGAGTGGAACACCATCTGAAGTAAGTGAAGCACAATTAAAGGAATTGGGGCTGAAGATTACAAAGGCTTGATTTGAGCCGCCCAACGGAGTCGAACCGTTGACCTAGTGATTACGAATCACTCGCTCTGCCAACTGAGCTAGGGCGGCAAAAAACAAGGCATCAGATAAATTCAGATGCCTTGTTTTAGTTGTGCCGGGAGAGGGAGTCGAACCCTCACAAACCGTAAGGCTTGGCAGATTTTGAGTTTACCTCGTCCCTTTTCCAGCACTCTTTTTATAACTCCTTAATCTTGCGCAACAATTCGAATTTTATAAGAAATATCACCTAGTTCCAGCCTATCCAACTTATCAACGATATCCTACCTTTTTCAACAAAAAACATCAAAATTCATTCTTTTGGAAGCTATA
>CAZLRI010000292.1:0-3444 GCA_964561745.1 uncultured Pseudobdellovibrionaceae bacterium
AAAAGCAAATCTCTCTTATCACTCATGTGTAGAGTTGGTCATTTTGTTTTGCGGGAGCTATATAGATAAAAAACAGGAGCTACATATGTCATCAACAAAAGTAATGATAATAATGGGGTCAGATTCAGATATGCCTGTAATGCAGGAGACAAAAACAGTTCTGGATGAATTGGGCATTTCATCTAAAACTGTTATTTCGTCAGCTCATCGAACACCAGCAAAGCTTGTGCAGCTGGTAAAAGAAGCTGAAAAAGATGGTGTAAAAATATTTATTGCCGGAGCAGGAATGGCTGCTCATCTGGCAGGGGCAATAGCTGCCAATACTGTGCTGCCGGTAATTGGTGTTCCTCTTGATTCATTAGCCTTAAATGGTATTGATGCGTTATTATCAACAGTTCAGATGCCAAAAGGTATACCAGTTGCAACAATGGCGATTGGCAAGCATGGCGCAAAAAATGCTGGAATCTTTGCAGCTCAGATACTTGGCTTATCTGATAATAAAATTCTGGACAAACTCGCTGAACTTAGAAAAGAGATGGAAAAAAATCTTGAAACCAAGAATAAACAGATTGTTTAATAATTTATATTTACACGAATCAACAACTAAATACTAACGACCAGTTTATGTCATTAATACTAAGAATAAATCCAAGAGACCCCTCACACAAAGATATAGATGAAGCAGTGTCTTATCTTGAAAAAGGGGAGGTCATAGCTTATCCAACAGAGACCATATTCGGGCTTGGCGCAGATGTATCAAGCAAAAAAGCAGTAAAGAAAATATATGATTTAAAAGCTCGAGATTATGGTTTGCCGATTTCAATCTTAGTCTCAGATATTCCTATGTTAAGAGAGTATGTTGGTAGTGTCTCTGATAATGCCTTGAGATTAATGCGAAGATTTTGGCCAGGTCCTTTGACTATACTTTTTCCTGCCAGCAGTAAAATACCAAAAGGTTTGGTTACAAACACAGGTCGTATCGGAATAAGGGTTTCCTCTCATCCGGTTGCTGCTGCGCTTGTTAAACGATTTGGCAGGGCGATAACAACAACAAGTGCAAACCTCTCAGGATATCCGCCAGCATTATCTGTTAAACATGTTCATAAATATTTTGGAGATAAGATTCCTTGTATTATTGATGCAGGCGAATGTGATCCTTCCCGCGGATCAACAGTTGTAGATGTGGGTGAGGATACAATGCGAATTATTCGCGAAGGGAGTATATCTTCAGAAGATGTTATAAAGTGTTTTCAGGGATCTTGAGTTTAAGCTCTGCTACGTGCGTTTGGAGCTGTACCAGCTCTTTCTGCTTGTCGTTTTAACTGATTTGCTTTTGCCTGAGGCGTGTAACTGATTACCTTATCCAGAAAATTTATAATTGCAGCATCGCTTGGTTGTCCGGGATTGGTTCTTCTTATTTTTCCCGCCATTCCATTTTCAACACCTTCTAGTTGAGCTGGTTTATGAGGTGCTCCGGAAAATCTTCTTCTTCCTGCTGTATAGCTTGCATTTGGATCAATATTTATATCCTGATTTTCACGTCTCTTAAACTGGTCAACTTGCGACTTATTACTAGGAGGTCTTGTTGGAGCTGTGGCTTGATGATCACGTTGATATCTTCTCTCGCCATATGTATTAGCTATGGGTTGAGGTGGGTTTGTTGTTCTGAATTGATCAGAAATAGGTTGTTTTTTGCTATTAATATTACTCATCAAATCCCCTTTCAAATGCAGATAAGTGTTCGCCTTCACTAAATGCAATCATCTTGCCAAAAAAGGGATTTTTTGAAAAATAATAACTATTTGATATTTAAGAGATTATTTTAACGATGACATGCTTCTTTCTGAAGAAAAGGGGTTAAAACCCCCAATTAAACAATAGCGGTGGGGTGTTAAAGCCTCTTTAAAACAAAGTTTCCAGACATTTTTCAACAGATGAGATTCCAATAATATCCATCCTGCTTGATAAATTGGATTTTAGATTTGATTTTGGGACAATAGCTCTTTTGAATCCCAGTTTTTCAGCTTCTTTCAGACGAATATCACATCCCATAACAGTGCGAACCTCGCCTGTAAGCCCGACTTCGCCAATTACTATTGTTTCATGATGAATAGGGCGATTAGCATAGCTGGAATTAATAGCAGCAATGACTCCCAAGTCTGGCGCTGTTTCAGATATCTTTATGCCGCCGG
This sequence comes from uncultured Pseudobdellovibrionaceae bacterium, assembly GCA_964561745.1. GTDB lineage: Bacteria > UBA10199 > UBA10199 > 2-02-FULL-44-16 > DYJF01 > CAZLRI01. Next base: position 2,193 of record CAZLRI010000292.1, read on the forward strand.
CAACATTGAGAAATATATCCTGATCGCTAAGCTGCAATCCAATGATTTTTTCTAAAACAGCCACAAGCAAGGCAACTCTGCCGGAATCTATGCCTATTGCGGTTCTTCTTGGATTAGTAAGTCCTGATCCGGAAATCAGTGCTTGCAGTTCCAGAAGAACCGGCCTTGATCCTTCCAGAGAAGATACAACTACTGAACCTGCTGCATCAGGAGGTCGCTCAGCTAGGAATATGCTTGAAGGATTTGCAACTTCCATAAGACCTTTGCTGGTCATCTCAAACACACCGATTTCATTGGTTGAACCAAAACGATTTTTTACTGTCCTAAGAATACGGAAAGGGTGCCCTCGTTCTCCTTCAAAATATAATACAGTATCAACCATGTGCTCTAAAACCTTTGGACCTGCGATTGCTCCTTCTTTGGTTACATGTCCGACTAGGAAAAGCGCGGTATTTGTGGCTTTGGCAAGATAAAGAAGTTTTGCTGCTGATTCGCGGATTTGACTTACAGTTCCCGGAGCTGATTGTATTTCATTTGTGTATATTGTTTGAATTGAATCCACAGCTATGATTGCAGGCTTGATATTTCTTATGTGTTCTATAATTTTCTCTACGCAATTTTCAGTAACAATATACAAGTTTTGTGCTTTGATCCCCATCCTGTTGGAACGTAATTTTATCTGAGAAGCACTTTCCTCGCCTGATACATAAAGGGTTTTTTCTTCATTATTTGTTTTGTTTACTGATGACAATGTTTGAAGAATGATCGTTGATTTTCCAATGCCTGGATCACCACCTATTAGAATCACAGAACCGGGCACATAGCCGCCGCCCAATACACGATCCAGTTCTTTTATGCCGATCTGAATATGGCTGTCTTTATTTGTAGTAACATCTGACAATAATGTTGGATTGCTCTTAAACTCATCATGCATTGGGGTGCGCGATGCAATGATCTCAATCTTTTCTTCCAAAAAACTGCTCCATTGGTCGCAATCTGGGCAACGACCAAGCCATTTCGGGCTTTGCGATCCACAAGATTGACATGTAAAGATTGTTTTTGGCTTAGCCATTGGCTAAGGTTCATTGCACTTTCTTTGCTTTTAATCAAGCGTTCAAATTGTTTGTGATTTATATAGGTTTTTTACACTTGTAGAGCAAATAGATAACAATCCTATTAAAAATCTTTTAAAAAACTTTTAAAAACCACGCAATTAACTGGTCAAAGGTGCCTCGTGATGAGGCTTAGAAAG
>CAZLRI010000293.1:0-3415 GCA_964561745.1 uncultured Pseudobdellovibrionaceae bacterium
TTGTAACTTCTCAATAAGTTGAGGTAAACTATTAATTTCCTCCCCCTTTCAGCCAGAGGCTGATCCGCCTTTGGCGGAGTGGAAAGGACTAAGGAGGGGGGTGAAGACGAAAAAACGCGTGGATTCTCACCCTCCCCTTGATCCCCTCCCATCTCCGCCATAGGACGGATCAGCCTCTGGCTGAAAAGGAGGGGAATTAATATCGTGAATGCCAAAATTAACCTCAACTTATTGAGAAGTTACATCCGTATTTTATAACACACTAATATATAATGGTTTTTAAGATGTCTAGCAATAGGAGAAACAAGTATTTTCGATACGTTGGGTGCTCAAATAATTAAGTTTGTAGTTTTGTTTGTATGTTTTGAATTATTCTTTATTTGAAACCAAATATGTATTATAAAGAGAATAGATTTTAACAACAACAAGGGGGGAGTATGATAAAACCAAAGGCATTAGGTTTAACATCAGGTATATTCTGAGCAATCGTAGTTGCATGGAGCGTGTTAATGGGTTTGATTGGTAAAGGAACAGGTGCTTATGACTGTATAAGCAGCTTTTACTTGGGTTTATTTTCTCTTTCATGGGCAGGAATGGTTATTGGTGCTGTGCTTGGCTTTATTGATGCATTTATTTTTGGTTTATTATTCGCATGGGTTTACAATAAGATCGTGGAGTAAATATAGTTTTCTAGAAATAGCTGATCTTTTAGAAAATTATGAGTCAGACAAAGCATGTTCGTTGGTTGTGGTGTTTTTTTATCTTTCAGAGGAGAAGTTGTGCGCGGAAAATCAAAAACATTATCTTTTCTCATATCTTCTATGTTTGCGTCCTTTATTTTATTGATAAACTTAAGTTGTAGTGGTTATTCCAGCTACATTGGTGGAACAGCTTCTACTGGTGAACCTGTTATTATAAGTGACTTAGCATCTGTTACAGTTACTACACAAATTCTTACAATGAACGGGACACAAAAGGAATTATCAGATACACCTCTGCCAATCAATTTAAAAATTCAAATAACATTTTCGAAACCAGTAGATGCAACACTTGCCGAAGGTCTTTTTTCTTTAAAGAACAGCTCAACAAATATTGCAGGTGCAAGGTCGTGGAATGACGATTTTACTGTGATGACAATTAAACCATACGGCTATCTTGCTTATGGAACAACTTATACTGTTTCAATTGCTGTTGGAACAACTAAAGAGGCAACATCCACACAAGAATTAGAAGAAATATCAGCCCCATTCGAGCAAACATTCAAAACCATGGCTATTCATGATTTTAACGGAGACGGAAGATCAGACCTCCTTGCTTCAGCATCTGGTTGGAAGAAAGGTTCTGATGATTCTGTTAACGGCAATACAGGAAGAGATTATTTATTTTATGCAGATAATCTTACGGGAAACATAAATGCATCTTCAGCAAGCGCAATAATTACCGGAGAACAATCAGATGATTATATGGCATTAAACACTCACTGGTCATCTCTGGATGTCAATGATGATGGTTATGCGGATATAATGGCATACTCTATGAACCGTGCGGCAAATTATATTTTTTTTGGTAGCACTGGCACTTCAGTTACAGGTTCGTTGGCAGCAACCAATGCAAATATAATTTTTTCAGCAACAAAAAATTTGGATGAGCTTTCAATTGATGCAATTGGTGATGTGAATGGTGATGGTTTTAGTGATCTTGTGGCTTCATCATCTCAGGCGTTGAATGGAAAAGGTGCTGTTCATATTTTTCTGGGACCGATTGATCAGAGCAAAACAGATTTGGATGCAAATGCCTCATTCACAGGTTCGACACAATTGGATTATTTGGGCACCAGCGGAACATCTGTTGGTGACGTTAATGGCGATCATATTGATGATCTTGTCATAAATGCACCCGGATATAATCATTCACAAGGCAGGATATATGTTTTCTTTGGCGGCGTTGGGATTACAGAAAAAACTCTCAATACCGCAGATGTTGTATTTACAGGAGATTCTCAAAATTCAGGCATGTTAGGAGGGACCACTGTTATCTCAGACATTAATGGAGACGGAATCAAAGATATAATCACAAGCGACACAAAGTGTGATACTGATAAAGGTAAGGTGTATATATTTTACAGCTCTGAAAATCTCTCCAGTAAAAAGATGAAGGATGCAGATGTTATTTTAACAGGAGAGAATAGTGGCGACTATTTTGGTTCTCCCATACTTGTTGGTGATATCACAGGCACTGGAAGCAAAAGCCTTATTATAAGTGCAAGAAACTACGGAACCAACACAGGAAGAGTTTATCTTTTTTCATTAGCTGCGCTGACTTCAAAATCTGCATCTAAAGCAGATATAATATACACTGGAGAAAACCAGAACGACTATGCTGCTGCAGTAGCTATAGGCGATGTTAACGGAGACAAAATTAACGACCTTATCCTTTCTTCAAAAAATTATCCTGCAAATCAAAAAACCGGAAGAATATATATTTTTTATGGCGGAGCAAATCTAACCAGCTCATTAATAGCAAAGGCAAACATTATAATTACCGGCGAACAGCAAAATAGCTATTTGAGTTTTAAGGATTTATATGATTTTAACGGAGACGGAATAATGGATGTTTTTGCCGGAGCTTATGGCTACAATAATAACACAGGTCGTGGATATGTTTTTAATATGAATGCAGAATCTACAAGTATGAATGCCTCACAAGCAAACGCCATAATCGATGGTGAAAATTCAAAAGACCAGTTTACTAATTAATAATAGGGCATCTCTAAAAACCTGTTTTCCAGCCTGTCATCCCCGAGTGATGTTATCGGGGATCCAGTCCGGAAAACCACGTGGAAAAAGGGCAAGACTGGATTCCCGCCTACAACACGCGGGAATGACAAACCGTGAAATATGAGGTTTTTAGAGATGCCCAATAGTCTACCAAGAAAATCTATGACCATAAAGTTTGCGCATGTAAATATTGTAAGCAAAAACATCCAAGCACTTGCAAAATTTTATCAAGACGCATTTGAATGCATTCCTATTTTCCAGCCAAGAGAGATTTCTGGAAGCTGGGTTGATCAGGGCACTGGTCTGAAAAATGCACGGCTCAAAACCATCCAATTAAAACTCCCTTGTTGCGATAAGGACAGCCCGGCATTAGAAATATTTGAATATGATTCAACAAAAGAAAAACAATCGCCTTTAGCAAACCAATTAGGGCTGAGACACATTGCTTTTCTTGTGGATGATGTTGAGGCAGTTCGCCAACGTGTTCTTAACTTTGGTGGAAGCGATCTGGGAAAGATAACAGAACGTGACATTTCCGGCATAGGAAGATTAATATTTGTTTATATGAAAGATCCAGAAGGAAATATCGTAGAGATATTAAAGTGGAATAAAATAACTGATTAGATATTTTAGTTCTT
>CAZLRI010000294.1:0-3414 GCA_964561745.1 uncultured Pseudobdellovibrionaceae bacterium
GGATCAGCCTCTGGCTGAAAGTGGGAGGGAATTTTGAATTGTGGGTAAAGATCAGGGAGGGAAAAGATGAGGGAGGCCTTTTATAAGAGTTGTCAATTTTCAGAACAACTCTTGCATATTAGATATCCCTTAGATATTAACTTTTATTGATGAAAAAATTTATATTAAAAATAGCAAAAGCAAATTTATTTGTGTTGATAATTGTCCTTTTCAGCAGCTGCACAACATCAAGTATCTTTACATCTATAGGAGATAATATCTCAGCACCTAATGGGATGGCTGTTGATTCTGACAATAACAGGCTTTATCTTATTAATTCTAATTCAACTGTATTATATAAATGGGATGAGGGATCCATACAGGTTCTTGACATCACAAATCCAGCAGCCCCTTCTCTTCTTAACACTGCTCAAACTATAAGTTTTGGCGGTCAGGTAATTCTGGATTCAACCACAAAACTTCTCTACACAACAAGCAGATATAGCACTGATTCAGCAGATAACGAAGATCAGATGCTTAGAATGAACTATGATGAAGGATCAACAGAATATTTAAATGTAGCACCTGCAGCAACCAGAAAAAACCCTTATGGAATTGCATGCTGTTATCCAGATGACCGTATGTGGATTGCCACTGAAGACAATGCTTTGCAATATATAGATAAGACATCCATGTCAGGCGGAACAATTAATTTAAAACAACCGCTTTCAACCGGATCATTACAAAATCATGCTGAAGTTTCATACATAGTTCTTAATGACACACTAGCATATGTTCCAAGAATAAAAAACGGGTTGCTTATCGTTAATCTTGATGAAGCTGACGATGCATCAAAAAATGCAGTTGATTATTTTATAAGCGACATAACAACCCCTGAAGGAATAGCTTTTGACGGAACTTATACTTATGTGATTGGCTATGAAGAGATAGATAGCAAGTGGAAATCAATGCTTTTTATTCTCGATCTATCAACACTTGTTCCAGTGTTTGATAATGAGACCACTCAAGTTTTAGATAAAAACGATAGCAGCATTCTTGTTGCTCAAATCGAAGTTGGCGCAACACCACAAAATGTTCTTATTGATAACAACTATGCTTTTGTAACATGTTCCAGAGATGACCGGGTAGATGTTATTGATATTGCTGCGCGCACAGTAATAGCTAATATTACAGTTCAGGATGAGCCGTTCGGCATGGCTATGCGCTATGATGCCGGAGGCACTGCAACACATCTTTATGTTGGAAATGTATCATCTAATACAATATCTATAATTGACATTCCCGGTTTTACTGTAGTTGGAACATACCCACAATAACTATATGCTATTAAGAGAAGACTACGAAAACAGAGAGCAAAACTTTCTGGCTCCCTATGCCACAAAAGTAGCTGCCTCTCTTGGAAGAAAATATAAAGATGAAAAATGCTCATTTAGAAGCCTTTTTCAGCATGACAAAGACCGCATTGTCCACTCAGAAGCATTTCGGCGGCTAGAGTATAAAACTCAGGTGTTTGTTAATCATGAGGGAGATTATTATAGAACGCGACTAACACACACTTTAGAGGTTGCGCAAATAGCGCGCGGTATTGCAAGAACCCTCCGATTAAATGAAGATCTTGCAGAAGCCATCTCGCTTGCACATGATCTTGGCCATACACCCTTTGGGCATGCAGGAGAGAGCACATTAAATAACTTAATGAGCGATGTTGGCGGGTTTGAACATAATCACCAGAGCTTCAGGGTTGTAACCCTTCTTGAACAAAAATATCCGGATTTCCCGGGTTTAAATCTTTCATTTGAAATCCTTGAAGGCATCGCAAGACACACTGGAGAATATGATGATCCCAGCATTAAAAACTTTAAGAATGCTGGTTTTCTAACAATCGAAGCACAGATAGTAAACCTTGCCGATGAAATAGCTTATATGAATCACGATCTGGATGATGGATTGCAATCTGGAATGTTGACAATCGATCAAATGAACAACGTGGAGCTTTGGAAAAACACATTTGAAGCTGTAAAAAAGAAACACCCGGAGGCTAAGGAAAAAATTCTCAAACACCGGGCAATAAGCAGCTTGATTAACTTTCTGGTGTGCGATGTTCAGGATGAAACATTAAAGAGAATCAAGAAAAATAATATTAGTTCATTTGAGGATGTAAGAAAAAAAGGCGATCGACTTGTCTCATTTTCCCAAAATGTTGAAAAACAAACTAAACAGCTTAAAGATTATCTTTTTGAAAACCTCTATAATCATTATCGAGTTGCCAGAATGGCAGACAAAGCCCAAAGAATACTTGAAGACATTTTTCATATATATCTTGAAAACTCCAGAATCCTTCCCAGAAGCCTGCATCTGGCTATCCAGCAAAGAACAGACAATGCTAAAAGATTGGTGTGTGATTATGTAGCTGGAATGACAGACCGGTACGCTCTTATGGAACACAAAAAACTCTTTGACCCTCATGCAAGAGTTTAGAATCAAAACCCCTTGATCACCTATTGCTACTCCACCACCACAATACCAGATCCTGAACAAGCACAGGTGTTGTTTTCCATTTTGTGATAAAGATAAGACTGCCGAGCCGGATCAACTTGTCGGATCAATTGCGCAGCACCCAACATTTTAAGATATCCCATAACAAACTCCTTTTTTACTCCGTATGACGAGTTTTGTTTATTTTGTCATCCCCGCGAAGGCTGGGATCCAGATTTTATCAATATAAAACTAGATTCCTGCCTTCGCAGGAATGACTTTGGCGATAGACTCTTAGTGTTTTGATAACCACCTTCATTTACATTATCGGCTGGCGTTAAAAAAAGTTGCTAAGTTTTTTAATATTTTTTAGCTAAAAACACTTTATATTATAGGGTATTATAAAATATTGACCAATAAACTATTTTTATGAAAGCAACTTTTTCTAAAAATTGCCGATAATAAGAATAGATTATGGGATATGAACAAATACGAAATTTAAGAACATTTGAAGATCTTGTCACCTATATGCTTAGCGCAGCAGGTGGTGTTGAAAATCCGGATTTCAGCATTGATGCCAACAGTCCTATTTCTGCAGAAAGCAGTTTATACATAGATCTTACACAAAATGCGCCTGTCAACTTGGATGAAAATCATGATAATCGAATCAGCTTGCTGGAGATTGCAAATCATGCGCCTAATTTAAATCTAGATGTTTATTCTTTTAACATTGCGCATTACTTAGACATCTTCTTAAATTTTTCTGACGAAGAAATAGCTATTGGGGGGAATCGTATTCCAATGCCTTTAAGGACAATAAGACAATTAGAAGCAATAGATCATTTAAGATATTATATCAGACGCAATCATGGGCATGAAAACAGAGATGTATAGCTCCCGCAAAACAAAATGACCGATTGTAGCAATGGGAGGTAGCTT
>CAZLRI010000295.1:0-3381 GCA_964561745.1 uncultured Pseudobdellovibrionaceae bacterium
CCTCCCCACTCCGCCAAAGGCGGATCAGCCTCTGGCTGAAAGGGGGAGGGAATTAATAAAAGCAAAATCAACATCAAACACAAGACCGGATTGAATTTAACAAATGGATTTAAAGAACAATTTCCAGTCTCTCCTGATAACTCAACCGGACCAGCTGATTGTTGCGGAATCGCAAAAGCTGTAGATCCGTCAGCAAATGTGTTTGTACGAGATGGCGAAACATTTCCTCCAACATCAACTGCCTCAACTGCTATATAATAAATAGTGGAATCTGTAAGATTACCCACCTCAGCCTCTACTGTACTTCCTGAAGCAGGTTGTGATTTATTCACTGCAACTTCTGTTTTCGTAAGAACCGCATCAGGATCAGTGTCCACATAAACATTATAGTGACTTAAATCAGAAACATCTAACCTATCAAAAGTAACATATATCCTTGATGTCCCAAAACCAGCTGACCTTAGCGTAACATTTGGCGGAGGAGTATCTACCGAAACTATAGTTAATCTTCGTCCGCGGTTAGCCCCAGAGTCTGTACAAAACACAAAGAGATTATTATCGCCTTCCTGAAAAGTAGATGCATTATCATCATAATTGATGGCAACAGATATATCAGTCCTTGCATCTGTAATGCTCCAAGAAGTAGCGCCAGCAGCATCTTTTAACTGGGTGCCATTTGCTGTCACACCACCTCCAACCCGAAGCTCACAAGTTGCAGCCTCATCAGCCTGAAATGCTATTGTAAAATTCCCCCCTATTGTTAATTTTGATGCTCCTTCCCCATATGTTAATGAAGACACCGTGATAAATGGATTGGCTGAAATAACAGTAAGATGCTGAGATGAATTAATCGAATATACATATCCATCGGTCTGCGAGCTCGCAAACATTCGCTTTGGAGAAGAAGCCATTGGAATTGGCTCATGTTCCACAGCTGGATCACTACCCATATCCAAAACAAAGTCACTTGCTGTATTAACAACTGAAACAGCCTGTGCACCGGAAACATAAGCATATAAAGCAGTTCCCGTCCCTCCACTGGGATTGCTGACTTTAGTTGCAACAACTCCAGCTGGTGATAAATTTGGCGTAAGGTCTGTGTTTGAAAGAACAGCATGAGTTGAAGTGCTTATCTTAACAAGAGTCTTGCCTGTTTCATTAGCTGCAAAAATCTCCGAGCCATCAGATGACGCTGATAAAGCTATCAAATTTGCAGTTCTAGTTGAATCAACGTTTATCTCAGTTGCAGTAAGCCCCCCTGCTTCTATCACAAAAACACATCCCTTATTTGTTGCAAAATATTGTTCATTGGTAAGCGGAACATGCGCAGCATCATTAATCACAAAACTTGTTACAGAGGAAATTGCCAATGTAACTGAATTTACAAGCGACAAAGAAGACAAATTAACAATATGAACCTGACTATTTGTATTATCTGCGATATAAACGTTTTGACCGTTATTATCCAATGTTACTGGCCCCAACTCATGATCTTCTGCAATTGTGACACTTGTTGGATCAGTTGTGATTTTATTTAAATCAAAAATCAATAAATCACCGTCGTTTTGAGAAGCATAAAGCCTATTCAAGATCGATGAATAAGCAATGCTCATCAGCCTTCCATCTGTGCCCGCATCCACAGACAGGGCTGGTGGCTGAGTTGCAGCCAGAGCATAGGACGCCATATTAACGATTTTCAGATTCTCACCATAAGAAACATACATTGTTTCATCATCAGTAAGAAGAGCTCCGGTAACATCGCTTGAAAAACCAAGACTAAATGGGGGATTTGCATCAGACGCACCTGTGCATTCAGCATCTGGAAATGAAAATAGATTTTTTGGAATAATTAAAACAAGAAATATAATGAAAAGGGATAATAATTGATTCATTTAATAAATTGGTGTGTAGAACATGGAAATTGTACCCCCATAGTTACAAATTCCATATTTTGCAAAGAATCAAAAATCTAAATATAATCTTCAATAAGCAATTCAGCTATCTGGACAGCATTTAGCGCTGCACCTTTTCTTAAATTATCTGCAACTATCCACATATTTAAGCCATTTTGCACTGTATTATCTCTCCGTATTCTGCCAACAAACACATCATCTTTACCTGACGCAAAAACCGGAGTTGGATATTCACTCTTTTCTGGATTATCCAAGACTATAATTCCCTCTGAGTCTGACAAAATTTTATAAACATCTTTAAGGTTAACTTCTTTATTAAACTCAATATTAACAACCTCTGAATGACCATAGAAAACCGGAACTCTAACTGCTGTTGCTGTGACTTTAATGTTATCATCTTCCATAATCTTCTTTGTTTCATTTACTATTTTTGCTTCCTCTTTTGTGTCTTTATCTTCAAGAAACACATCTATCTGAGGGATTAAATTAAAAGCAATTCGGTGCTGAAAAACTTTTGTTTTTATTTCTTTATTGGAAAACAGGGCAATTGTCTGGCTTGAAAGCTCATCCATTGCATCTATGCCAGCACCTGATGTTGCCTGATATGTAGCAACAACAATTCTTTTAATGCCATATCTTTTATGAAGCGGATTTAATGCCACCACCAGCTGTATTGTTGAACAATTGGGATTAGAAATAATCCCTCTGTTTGTATACTTGCCTATAGCATGCTTATTCACCTCAGGTACAATCAGAGGAACATCATCTTCCATTCTAAATGCGCTTGAATTATCAATCACTATAGCGCCAGCTCCAGCAGCAATTGGAGCATATTCTTTGCTAATACTATTTCCTGCTGAGAAAAGAGCTATATCCACTGATTCAAAAGGATTCTGCAGCAATGTTGTGATATCAATTTCTTTATCTTGAAATATAATGCTCTTACCCAAAGAATCTTCAGAAGCAATTGGCAGAAGCTTGTTAATCGGAAAATTCCGTTGTTCAAGCACCTTAATCATCTCCTGACCAACAGCTCCGGTTGCGCCAACTACAGCTATATTGTAAGAAGTTTTTTTCATTTTTTAAACAAGCTGCCCAGTTTCGACAGAACATCATCTTTTTGATTATTTTTTAGAATAGAAACTCCAAACTCAAAATACCCACAGAAGTTTGAAACATCTTTATCCAGCACCCTTTCTGCTTGCGGTTCTTTGCACTGATTATATGATTCCTCTTCATAAAAGCGGCACTGTTTGCAACAATGCAAATCCCTGCTGCAAAACTGGCAGGTATCCCTTCTTCCAACTCTTCCATCAATTATTTCAATATCCTTACCACAAAAGGAACATTTCCCTATCATCATTGCCTCTTATAGCCCCCGCAAAACAAAATGACCAACTCTGCACATGAGTAATAAGAGAGATTTGCTTTTAATGGAGGTGAATGGAGGATGTTGTAAATATTTAGA
>CAZLRI010000296.1:0-3375 GCA_964561745.1 uncultured Pseudobdellovibrionaceae bacterium
TCGTGTCCTGTTTGCCTTGCGATGATATAACGGTCTTACTTCTAAAAACCCGGTCAATTTCAGAGAAGAAAGCTACGGAAGAGCAGAAACAACTACTGCTCACGAACTGTTTCATTACGCATCTTATGCCCATGGCGGCGGAAGAACTCTCTATTGGTCAGAACAAGATCAGTACACAGAACGTGAGTCGGAGAATTTACATGAAGGAATTATACAACTATATGCTACTCAATTAACAGAGACGTTGCATACAGGATATCCAAATGAAACAACAACTGCTTTTTTTATAGAAAGACTTGTTGGAGCAGAAACATTGCGTCGAGCATATATGACAGGAGATTTTTATGATGTAAGAGCTAGCATAGACAGACAGCTTGGAGATGGAACTTTTGATACCATATTGGAGAGATCAGAACCATCTGATGCGCTTGCATATTTGGTTAGCCAAATGGACAATGCCGAAGAACAGTATGATTACATGGAGTGGATTTTAGATAATAATGTTATGTCAGAACTTATAAGCACTAGGTTAGTAAATTTGTGATTTAAAATTTTCTTTTTACAAAAAAGCTTCCATATCAAATTAATTAATAACATAAAATTAAATTAAAACCTTAAAAAACAACTGAATTTTTTGTTGCGTCTTACTATTAGTATTGTTAGTGCAAGAACCAAAGGATTAAAAAATGCTTATAATCAAAACAATAGAGTGGAAAGACGATAAAGTAATCATACTTGATCAAAGACAGCTTCCTCTTAAAGAAACTTATCTTGAATTTGATGACTATCTTGGTGTTACTCATGCGATTAAAAATATGGCAATCAGAGGAGCTCCGGCAATCGGCATTGCAGCTGCTTTTGGGTTGGCTCTTGCTGCTCAAGGGTTTGGCGTAAAAGATTTTGATACTTTTTATGAAAAGATCTGTACAGCTGCAAATAGGATTGGCTCTGCCAGACCAACTGCTGTTAATCCATTCTGGGCAATGGAGCGAATGAAAAATTTGATAGTAGCAAACAAAGACCTGCCTGTTCCTGAACTTGTCCAACTTCTAAAAGAAGAAGCATTAAAGATTTATCATGAAGATATTGAATCCAACCGCAGCATTGGTCATTTTGGTCAGGAGCTTTTGAAAAACGGGGATACGATCCTCACTCATTGCAATGCTGGAGGGCTGGCAACATCTGGATATGGAACCGCGCTTGGTATTGTTTATGCTGCACACGAAGTTGGTAAACAAGTTAATGTTATTGCTGATGAAACAAGACCCCTTTTGCAGGGGGCAAGATTAACTGCATGGGAACTGCAAAAACATGGAGTCAAAACCACTGTCATAACTGATAATATGGCTGGAATGGTTATGCAAAAGGGTAAAATTAATGCTGTGATAGTTGGAGCAGACAGAATAGCTGCAAACGGTGATGTGGCAAACAAGATCGGAACTTATTCAGTAGCTGTGCTTGCAAATAAACATAATATACCATTTTATGTTGCAGCCCCGCTTTCAACTATTGATATGAAAATCAGTGATGGATCTCAAATTATTATTGAAGAAAGAGATCATTCTGAGGTTAAAAAAATCGGAATGCAGCAGATCACCCCTGATTTTATTGAAGTTATGAATCCAGCCTTTGATGTCACTCCAAACGATCTTATTACAGCCATAATTACTGACAAAGGAATCGCAAAACCTCCTTACACAAAATCATTAAAAAATCTTTTTTCATAAAAAATCAGACGGAGACCAAAATAAAAATACCACGCCCTTTCTCTCTGTCTTGTGTTTTTCGTCTCCCAAAAACAACCAAGGCTGCCTATTTAGGCAGCCCTGATTTTGGAGAAGAACAATTCATGAACGAATTAATTCATTGATTCCTTAAGCATAACATTCAATAAAATATTTTGTGGCTTTACTCCACTTATAACCCTTACCGGAGATTTCTGGTTTGATGTGGTAATAATATGATATATCAATTTCTGTGCATCGTTCTTATGTGGAATGTATATGCCGCCACATGAAAGTATGGCTGGATCAACATATGGAATTCCACCAAAGTTGACTTTGATTACTTTTTCTAGAGTTTCTCTGTCCTGTTTGTTAAATTCGCTTCTCATATCCTCACCCTCCACAAGATAAAAGAGCAAGGAACATGCCAATTCAAAGCTTGTCTTACAAACAACAACCTATTGTTTTATATGATCTTTTCTGAGTGTCTTATAATTGACGATTTTCAAACTGAACGGAAAGTAATTACTTTGCGTCAAAAAACGAACGAATTCGACTTTTTCTATGTGTCTTTATTCCAAATCTATGGGCTTCATCTCTAACTCTTTTTAAGAAAAGAAACTCTGGCGAACTTCTTTTGAATGATACGGGATTTTTTCTATTCACGATATAGATCTTATCATCATTTTGATCTGGCTTATTATTCTCTGGATCAGTTTTTTTTGCTTTTGCAATAGAAGCAACTGGCAAATTAGAAAAACCAAATTCATCTAAAACTGATCTTGCAACATTCAATTGCCCCTTGCCTCCATCAATTAAAACAAGATCAGGCTCTGCAAATGTTTCTGTAACTCTTATCTCGTTTTTTCGCATAATTTGCCCAAATCGCCTCGACAACACCTCTTTCATCATAGAATAATCATCAGGCGTATGAACACTTTGAATCTTATACAACCTGTATCTTGATTTATCTGGTTTACCATTTACAAAACAAACCAAAGAACCATATGCCTCTCTTCCCATTAAATTTGTTATATCAAAACATTCAATAACATTGGGATAATTCTGAAGATGCAGCTTTGTTTGCAACTTACCAAGTATTTTTTCAAACTTATCTTTATCAACCTGCCTTATTCTTAACTCCTCTTTGGCATTTTTAATGGCAAGGGTTATCAAATCATGACCACGCCCCTTTTGCAGATATGCTATTCTAACACGTTTACCGCCAAGCTCGCTCAACAACTCTTCATATTCATGTTTATTAGAAATTTGTTCTGACAGCAAAATCCTTTCTGGAATATCTTTATTCTTTGAATAATATTCCAATATAAAATTTTCCAACAATGTTTTATTATCATCTTGTATCAAATTTTTTATATCCAATACTCTACCTAGCAAAGCTCCTTTTCTAACCATTAAAATACAAATCGCAATTGTACTGTTATTCTGCACCAACCCAATTACATCCTGATCCTTACCTCCGTGAACAACAACTTTCTGATTGACAAGGGTTTCCTTTATCTGGCTAACAACATCTCGAATCTTTGCCGCATCTTCATATTTCATAGAAGCAGACAGATCTTTCATTTTTCTATTTAATGACTTCCATTGAAAGGGGGAAATATGGATTTCGCTTTTACAGAAGAGCAGG
>CAZLRI010000297.1:0-3361 GCA_964561745.1 uncultured Pseudobdellovibrionaceae bacterium
ATTGGACTTGCGATGGCGGGCAGGTCAAGTCGCGGAATGACAGGCTTTTGCCGCATGATTCACGAACAACGAATCACGATCCACGCCCCCAATATTGATGTTCTCATCTATTTATTATCAGTCATATAAGCAATATCATCATACGGAGTTCTGTATAAAGGCTGCTTCAATCTCTTTTGGTCAAATATATGACCGAACAATCCAATTGACCTACCAACCACAAACAATGCATTTAAGCACCCTAGGTCAATTATCTCATCTGCCTGTGTCTTGGTAAAAAGTTCTGGCATTGACCAGAGAAGATCTACAAATGTAATGCCGATGCATCCATCAACATTCAAAATAAGGCTTCCTTTTTTCTGAGTTGTTATTGCCTCAACTTCAAGTGCATAATCTAATAATTTAGTTTTTGGGAAATTGCTTTGAACAAACTGTTTTAGCTGGGTCACCCTCATATCCGGATTTGTAACACTCTTAACCAAGTGCCCAATACCTGGGATGTTGATACCCTTATCTTTCATCTCCTTTATAAATGCATCCGCGCTTTGGCCTGCTTCAAATGCCCGCTTAAAATTCTGGGCAGCACCATCAATTGCACCTCCAAACCTTGGCCCAATGGTTAAAAGACCTGACACCAAACTGGAAATAATATCCTTACCTGCACGAGCTGTAACAATAGCATTATGTGCACCAGATACAGCTGGGCCGTGATCTGCCGTCAACACCAAAACCGTTTCCAGATATTCTCGCGCAAACTTGGGTAAATCTCTTTTAAACCACAAAAGTCCGATTGTGCCTCCAATTCCGTATTTTTCACCCACAACTTTTGAAATAGGCACGTCGCTGTAATGCAGCTCTTCACCTCTATCATTTGAAATAGTGCAGATAAAATCAGCCGGCTTTCGGATTAACCCTTCCTTCATTGCTCTTGCATAATCTATTGGAAATTTGGGAGCAGGAACTTCTTTGGCTGGTTTTATAACCCCATCTTTAACAAGCTTCTCAAAGGTATTTTTAATTGAAAGATCATAATCATCAAATGAGGTTGGAACAATTGCACCAGCATCTTTTAATGCCTTATTTTTTGCATCTGCTGTTTCAAGCGCTGAGTCTGCTTTAGCTCCAGCATGTCCGAATTGAACTCCGGCTGGAAACATCTTGGAGCAAGTGCCTGTTACCCATATTACCAGAGGCTTTTTAATCTTTCCTGTCTTTAACGCATCTACTATTTTTAATTCTTCAGTTCCGCCAATTTCACCTAACGCAACTATCATCTTAACTTCAGGAATATTTTCATAACGAATTATGTGATCAAGTAAAGTTGAACCAGGATAAGCATCGCCGCCAATAGCTATGCCTTCATACAACCCATCTGTGTTGCGCGCGATAATATTATAGCACTCATTTGAGAGTCCGCCTGATTTTGATACAAATCCAACACTTCCGGGTCTGTGCAATTTTGATTCAATAATATTATCAATCGTACCGGCTGTGTTTGCTATTTTAAAACAACCTGCTTTTATACCACCAACAGTTGCAGGACCGATGATCATCTTATCCAATTCATTGGCTTTGGCTGCCAGAATTCTTGCTTTGCGTTCCGGCACACCTTCTGCAATTACAACAACTGTTTTAATTCTTGGATTTTCCAGCCCCTCCATTGTTGTAGGAAAAGCTGATCTTTGAGATGAAAAATTTATCAACACATCTGCTTTTGGATGTTTATCTGAAGCTTCTTTAAGGGTTGTATACATTGGAAGAAGTATTTCTTTTTGACCAAAGAAAACTTTATGAAGACCATCTCTTGATGGATTTACTATTGCAGCAACAGAAGAAGTCTTTCGGCCACATGCAAAATCAAAATCAAGCATGCGCTGAATTGCATTTTGCTGATAGCCATATACGATCGCCTCTGTATCTTTGTTAAACAACTCATATAATTTCATATTTCCTCCAGTATTCGATAAGCGGTATTAGGTGTTCGATGGGCGCCATCAAATACACGCTCATCGCATATCTCCTATCGCTCATCAAAATTTCAGGGCCAGTGATACAATCTTTGTCATGTGTGTTTCAGGACCATAAACTTCAATTGGAACTCCGAGCGTTTCGCCAAGAGTACGCATCTTTGCCAAACCTTCTTTGTAATTTGGTCCGCCCCTTCGCACATATATCTTTATTTTATTATCAATCATTTTTTGTTTATATTCTGTAAGGGCCTGTATAATACCCTTAAAGGTTGCTGCAACATCTGTGAAATTCGCAATTCCTCCGCCCACAATCAGAACTTTTCCCTTTGGGTCTTTCTCACGTGTCATAAGATCTAAAACTGTCTTTGCGTATTGATAAGTTAAATCTTTAGATGGGTCGCCTGAATATTCACCGTAATTTGCAAGCTCATTTGCAAATCCAAGATCGCAAACCGTGTCAGAATATATGACCGAAGCACCGCCACCAGCAACCATTGTCCATACACGACCTTTGGGATTTAAAATCGTTAATTTTAATGATGCTCCGCTTTGGCTATCAAGATATTTAACAAATTCCTCTTCCTTTGTAGCCCTGCTTCCAAAAGCCATAGGAAATTCAAGATCTCCCCACACATTTCTGCAATCAAAGACAGCTGTATCATCAACCTTTGCCACCATATCAAGAGGGACTATTTTTCCATCTTTACCAAATGTAAAAGGGTTGATCTCAAGATAACTAAAACCGTTGTCTGCATAAAAACTATACAAAGCTTTTATAAAACTCTCAGCCTGCTTCTTTTTATCACCAAGATCTTTTGTAATTGTCGATAGATCAACATGATCGATATCGCTCAATATAGGAACTTTAATCTGAGAAACCTTATCCCAGTTTTCTTCCACAAAGATTCCGCCCTTTGTTGAGAAATATATTACATCTCCATCACGTTCATCTTTTATTGCTATATACCATTCTGTATTTTCATCATGAGGAGTAAACGGCTCAATCAGAAAATGCGTAAGTTTGCCGGTTGTCTTGCCAACAGTCACTTCCTTATTCATATTTTCATTTATCCATTTTTTTGCATCAGCCCATTTTGCATTTAACAAAAGAAGCCCGTGTTTGCCTCGTTTTCCAAAAAGTTGATCGGGTTTTACAACCAGAGGAATTTCTTTAAGCCACTTATGTTCCTTTGCCAAAGCCTCAAGATCAGTATCTGGAGCAACAAGAGCAACTTTCCCATCATAGCCACATGCTTCACCCAAAGCTTCATTTAAATGTTTTGCCAGCATTCTCTTTGCATCAAACTCACGGATACCTTTTTGTGCCATAATTCCTCCTAGTGCTTGTTCAACAGAAGCTTGTTTGGATTTTGAAACAAGATTCTGTTGAT
>CAZLRI010000298.1:0-3352 GCA_964561745.1 uncultured Pseudobdellovibrionaceae bacterium
TGAATTAAGATCGGTGTACAGTTTTGAAAACTCTTTCCGCGCCCTAAACAGCATACTTTCTGCGGCTTTAAAGTTGATCGCAAGTTTTGATGCAATCTTCTTCACTGTAAATCCGTCTATATACTTGAGTCGTATAATAAGAGCATATTCATGCGGAAGATATTTAAATACCCGTTCCAGCATGTCAGTGATTTCATCTTTTTGAACTGTTTCGCTAAACAGTAAGGCGGCACACCTATTCACAATATTCTCAGGTAACGCAGAAAGAAAGATTTTTTTTATTCTTTTTCGCCTGATATGGTCGATTATCTTATATCGGGCAATAGTATAAATATATGCGGAAAAAGACTTTATTTCCTTGCTCTCGCGAATCCCTTCAATACATCCCATAAAGACATCCTGGACAATCTCTTCCGCAATACCCACGTCTTTGATCTGTCTGTTAATAAACTGAAATAACCGAAGGTAATATTTTTTGTATAAAAAAAGGAGCGCTCGTTCGTTTCCGAGCCTGATTTTGTTGATGATGTCTACCGTGACTTCTTCCCCGCTCATAAATCTATTCTGTATAATTTTGCGCCTTTTAGCAGATACGCCTTGTCATTATACACCTCCACATCCGACACCTGGCCTAAAAGCGAAGCTGTCACTTGTCTTTCGTATGTACCATCTCTTGTGGTGATATACAGGGCGTTGTTTTTTTTGTCCCATATGTAGAGTTCTTTTTGGT
Organism: uncultured Pseudobdellovibrionaceae bacterium; assembly: GCA_964561745.1. Taxonomy (GTDB): domain Bacteria; phylum UBA10199; class UBA10199; order 2-02-FULL-44-16; family DYJF01; genus CAZLRI01. The sequence continues at coordinate 731 of CAZLRI010000298.1, forward strand.
CGCTATGGGTTATCACTTTAGACAACGTAATGTTTTCTCCGGGAATCGTAAGCTTGAAATCATCCCGAAGGCCTGCGGTGTACTTGGTGACTGAATCTGAATTGGATACATATACCGATATATCTATCGCAAACGTCGAACTTTTATCCATCTCGTTATAGGAGCCCTTGAAATAAGAAACCCTATCACCATATCCATCCGTTGTTACTGAATATTTATACAGGGCATTGTTTCCTCCATCAAGAAGATAGACGTTACCGTTATAGACATGCATGGAAACAATATCGCTCCATTGGGTTTCCCTCGGGATGATGACTTTACTTTTCCTATCCTCATCAATCCGGATAATGCCTTCAGATGGATTCAAAACGAACGCATTCTTTTCGTAGCCTGCTATCAATGAGTCAGCACTAACCTTTCCAGATAGTTTTCTCTTTTCTAGTGCTTTTTTTTCAAGTGCCAATATATATATCTTCCCTTCTGGATTCAGTACGAATGCCTTGTCTTCAAATAAATACATTTTTGTTCCGGTCGCTCCCTTTTCTTCAATCCCAAAGTCATAGTGTTCTGGAGCGTCTTTGGACTCTCTCTTGAGAAGAGATGATTCTATATCTTTTATCTTCACTTCTAAAGTAGTGAGTTCTTCTTTTTTGTTCTGAGGGGAGGTTTTTTTAAGAGATGATAAGTTGTCTTTTGCTTCTTGGAGCAGTTGAAGTCCTTCGGAAACTGCATCTGTTTTGGTTCCTGCCTTTTCCAAAGTGGTTTCTATGAGTGATTTTTTTTCATCATAAGACTGTCCTTGCCCAATGCGTATACCCCCATTTTCGGTGACACTTCTTTTTACATTCCACCCAAAAAGACCGATACATATCAGAAGAATGAGCCCTATTATTATTTTCTTTCGCTTATCCATCGATAGTGCGGAATTCATTCCTGACTGGACCGACTCTCTTAGTTTCGCAATAAAATTTTCTTTCTGAGCTTCTTCTCCTTGTGCTATTTCCGTATGTGCCCCAAATGAAATAAAGAGGGCAACTGCCCCCGTATCGTCTTCTGTCCCAATCGTTTGCTTGATGTGTTCGGGAAAATCCCGTATCGTGAGGTGTTTATGAAGAAGAGATTTTATATGGGTGATTCCTTTCAGGGATTCGGTAAAAAGAGGTAGTAAATGTGAATATATCCTTTGAATGATACTTTCCTGAGGCGATATTATCGCCCTTTACAATCGTCTCAAACGATTTTCCCCGACTGATATATATTTCTCCAGTTCCCACGGTCTTGAGATACAGTAAGTTGTTTTTCTTGTATCCAAGGGCAATTGAAGTATCCATAGGAGTGTTGAGCCGTTTCAAGATACCGGTAACTGAAGCATCAAATCCTCCCAAACTATCAAACTGAGCAGCCCCAACTTCCGCCAAGGCACTCATGAGTTGCTCTCCCTGTTCGTTGGTAAACCCGTCAAATATTTCCACTACGCAAAAGAAGTTTTGTTCTGAAAGAAAGCCGGTAAAGCCATTTTTCTGTTCTTGACCTAAATATACTGAGTATTCTGTGTCCATACGTTACAAAAAGAAAATTGCTGCCAAAAATAAGAGGATACTGATAATAACCAGTATAAATGAAATCATCTGTATATATCCATTCCTTCGGGTTCGTACCGTTTTGCTGACCGATCTAACTTGTACATACATCTGGATGGTAAGAACGATAAAAAGAAACGAAAATACCGCTCCTCCTATTTGGATTATCCGTTGTACTGTGAATAATGTATTAAGAATTTCCATATTGTTTGAGAATATCCTCGATAATTTTTGCCGCACGGGCAGGGTGAGGGATCATGATAAACTCGCTATTGATCTCCGATCCTGCGGTTTGGATATAAATGCTTCCAAAATCAAAAATACCTGAAATAAACCCACTGGTTTTAACCGTAATATCCTCCACATGGGCAAGTTCTGTGCGAGTAATCTCCTTAAAGGTGAGGATATTGAAATCCACATCAATAATTTGCATGTTGGTTATCAATCCGATATTGAAATACCAATTCACTATTTGCATCCATAAATATACGAAAACAAAGAAGATAAAAAAAATATTTATGTACAAGACTGAGCGAACTGAAATAAGCTGTGAGATGACGAAATTAAGGAAGAAAATAAGGATAAAAAAGACTATAGTATTAAAAAATGCGGGGATAAGGGTCACGGGATGAGCTCGCATGCTCAAAAGCACTATTTCATCGTCTCTCTGACTATCAAACTGCACATTCGGCCGCACACAGAGAGAATGAAGCGTGGAATGACTTTCTTCAAGCTGTGGCATGTCTTTATTATACTAGATTATAGGAGAAGTTCCCAAAAAAAAATGTCCAGGCTACGACCTACTTTCCCTTTCGATTGGATCAAAAAGTATCATAGGCGCTGACTTGTTTCACGACCTTGTTCGGGATGGGAAAGGGTGGTACCAAATCGCTTCAATAACCAGGACAAGAGCAATTATAGCGAAGTGGTCATTTTTTTGCAACTGCAAACTCAATATTCTTTGGCACTACAAATACTTCCTTCTTCACCTCTTTCACATTAGTGCACGACTCAAGAATGGCCCCCATATCGAAGGGAAGAC
>CAZLRI010000299.1:0-3347 GCA_964561745.1 uncultured Pseudobdellovibrionaceae bacterium
CAACCTTTCTGTGTGAAGCTACCTCCCATTGCTACAATCGGTCATTTTGTTTTGCTGGAGCTATAACTATGGTATAGCCAAGCCATATGCTACAGCATACAAAGTAGATCTATTCGCAATCTGCGGCGTTACAACTTTATCAAATGGATTAAATATCTGTGTTTCTATACCTAAAACATTATGTATATGCTGAGCTATATTGGGAGCATATGCTCCTTTTCCACACAAATATATTTTATCAACTTTTTCAACTTTGAACATTAAACAAAAAGCATCTATAGAACGTTGGGTCTCTATCACTAGCTGGCTATAAAGACTTTTCAAAGCTTCTACATAATCTTCTATTTTTCTTCCTGCGCTATCTTTGTCATCCTGATCATTATTACACAAAAATCCATCAAAAAGTTCTTTAGCTACTTTTTCATCTATCTCAAAAGAACGGGCAATATGCTTAACCAATAATTCACTGCTTATCATTGTCATTGGTCTTGAAAAAAGCATTTGACGATCTGACATAACAGTAAAGAAACTGCTTGTATCTCCCATAAACACACACACCACCGTAGAACGCGCATCCCATGGGATACAATCATTAAAAGCAGCTAACAACGCTGTTGCCCTTGGCTCTATAGCCACGACTTTTAAACCAAGTTGTTTTGTAATTTCCAGATGCTCCTGAATAGCCTGTTTTGAAACACCGTATGCACAATATATCTGTTGATCACCTTCATTCCACTTATTAATAGGAGTATAAGCAACCTCATATTCATCACATGAACAATCAATGTATTCTCTAAAATTCCATTTAATAGCTTCCATCAAATCTCTGTCCGGCATTTTTGGAAAACTCATCTTTCGTATTCGTAAAGAGTTATCTTCTATGCTAACAGAGGCATGTGATCCACCAACACCTAGATCCTTCAAATAATCTCTTAGGCTCTGATACTCTGAAGGTTGTGCACCTCTTAATGCAATATCAAAAGATCCATTTGAAACAACTTCATAACCACCTTGTGGTATTTTTTTAAGCTGCACCAGATTTATAGATTTTGTATCTATATCCAGCCCTAATCTGTCAGGTTGTTTGTTTAATAGGTGTTTAATGTTTATCATTTGAAAACTTTATAATGTAATGACAAGTGACATTAACATATAATCAAAAATGCCTTTTGAATATATTTTATAACATTCGATCTGTTGATATATCAGTAACATGCATACGGATTTCATCAACAAGTTGCATAGGAACATCTTTGGCTTTTTGTAAAAACTTTTTGTAATAATCTACAGCGCTGTCTAAATCATCTTTTTTTTCTGCAATAAGAGCCAAGTGAAAATAAGCATCAGGAAACTCCTCATTTATTGAAATAGCTTTGTTAAGTAACAAAGTTGCAGCATCATAATCACCATTTTCTATATCAATTACCGCTATATTATTTAAACATTCAGGATAGTCAGGTTTTATTTGCAGGGCTTTTTCATAAAACTCATGTGCTTTTTCATAATCGCCTCTCTTTTTAGCAATAAGCCCCATATTATTCCATATTTCAGGATCAACAGGATCTAACTGTCCAGCAGTAGAAAACCGAACCCAAGCATCCTCAAGATTATTCAATTTAAATGATTTAACAGCAGATTCTTTTAATTTGATCACTTCTTCTGTTCTTTCATTTACCCTAGTTGCCCTGACAGAAATGGCCTCTGTTTTAACAGTACTAATTGCTATGTCCTGTAATTTTTTTGAAAAAATTTTCTGATATGCAAAATATCCGAGAGATCCAACTAAGACAACAATAAGGATAATCGTGCGCATATTAACCTTAGGCTTATTCTGTTGCCCTTCTTCAATCTCCAAATGTTTTGGAATATCTTTCTTTTGTAATGTATCAGAAGTTTTCTCAACTTTTTTTAATGCATCATGAATCAAAGACATATTCTATCCCCTTAACACAATTTTTTTTAGATAATCCATAAATGATAGTCGCTTTGTCCCTTTCCAGTCTGTTATCGCCGCACGAACCATATCATCAGCAATCACAGTTGATCCTCTTACATATGCTGCCATTAAAGACCTATCGCAAAGAATATTAATTAATCTGGGATAACCCTTTGTCGTTTTGTGAATCATTTTATAGGAATTAGGTTCAAAAAAAACTTTCCCCCCTCCACCAGCAACACAAATACGATGGTTAATATATCTCATCATCTCTGTAAAATCGAGCGGTTCAAGATGAAAACGAACAGTAATTCTTTGGTTAAGCTGCCTCATATCATGTCTTGCAAGTCTGCTAAGCAATTCAGGCTGACCCACTAATAAGATTTGAAGAAGCTTATGTTTCTCTGTTTCAAGATTAGTAAGCAGCCTTATTGTTTCTAAAGCCTCTGTTGAAAGATCCTGTGACTCATCTATAACAACTACGGCATTTTGATTATTCTCAGCTCTCTTTAATAAAAATGTGTTAAGAGCTTCTATGTTTTTTTGTGGCGTATTAACCCTTACCGGAATTCCAAAATCTTTTGTTATTGAGCGCAATAGCTCAGGAACTGATAAAAGCGGATTAATGATTAATGCTGTTTTTACTGAATCATCTAAGCGCTCCAGCAAACTTCTTGCCAAAGTGGTTTTTCCTGCTCCTACTTCTCCTGTTAATAAAGAAAATCCAGAACGTTCTTTTATATTAAAAGTTATGCTAGATAAAGCGAGCTCATGCTGTTTACCCAAAAACATAAAATGGGTATCAGGTGTTATTGAAAAAGGTTTTTCTGAAAAGCCAAAGAATTCCAAGTACATAGCAATCCCCTATATGTGCTTAAGATACACTTTTTAAATAAAAAAAGCAAAAAAAATCGCGCATGTCTGATGAATATATGATATCATTACAATATGTTACAAAATAAAGGGGTAACAATGGTCGAACTGGTAGCTCTTATATCTATAATAGGTATACTTGCTCTTGTTGTTACCACAAGATTTTCATTTGATCCTTCAAAATTAATGCTCGCAAGGGAAAAACTCATTACTGATATCAAATATGCTCAATCACTTGCTGTAAATCAGGGCGGATACTTTGGCGTATCTTTTTCTCCAGATAATGAAAACTATGTTCTTGTAAACAACTCTTCAGGCACACCTTTTTCATTAATTGATCCGTCAAATACTGCTTCTATATTTCAGATTACTTATATAAACGATCCGAGATTTAATGGTGTTGATTTGGTCAGTGCTGATTTTAGTGGAACACAATTCTTACAGTTTGACTGGCAGGGTGTCCCATATGGTGGCAGTGCTAAACTAACAAGTGATGGTTTAATTGTATTACAAAATGCATATGGATCTGTTACCATCA
>CAZLRI010000300.1:0-3344 GCA_964561745.1 uncultured Pseudobdellovibrionaceae bacterium
CCCTCAAATTCCAGACATTCGAAAGTGTTACTTTATGACCGTTGTCAGTATAGTATTGAGTCTTACCGAAAAGTACGAAGAGATTCGCTTGATTATTTCCCTATTACCAATCCTGGCCTTGTTCCCATTGATGATCGGGCAAACAAATAATAGTCATGTTATTATGCTCAACAAGTACTCACAGATGTTCTTGCTTGCCATCGCGATTCTTTTCCTATTGACTGGAATAAGCGGTTTTATCTGGATGAAATGGTCGCCAACCCCATCCTTTACCTTCACTAGAGCCGCGCTGATTATGTCCGCGCTTGTGATGGGAGTATTAGGCGTGTCTATTGCTTTCTATAATAAAAGATTTTCTTGATTCCTCGAAGAATTAAAATTGATCGCGGTCAACGCAGAGAGGTAGGAGCAAATACATGGCAAGGGAATTTATCACTGGAACAATAGGGGTGGTTCTTTTGGGGATGGCAATCTTTGCCGAACAGATAGGCATAGATAATGACCCCGGTTGGGGAAAGGGAAGGATGATTATCTTGGGATTAGGTATTATCCTCATTTCAATAAACATCCTTGCTATAGTATTGCAGAATCGCCTATTAAAACTAAAAAAGAATATATCTGACTTGATATACAGAATTGGCACAATCAATTACTTTGCCAAAATCCATATCTTTTCTCTTCTTGCGGCAACACTTGTTATTGCTTGCTATGTTTGGTTCCTCTTGCCCGGTTTTAAATCGCCCGGCAATGCTTATTATAGCCAACTTGCCATGTCGTTTAAGAGGCATCAACTCTATTTACCCGAAGAGCCATCTCCGCAGCTATTATCCATAAATGATCCATATAACTACGAACTTCGAAAACAAAGCAATGTTGACTATCCCTGGGACATATCTCTTTACAAAGGTAAGTTTTACATGTATTGGGGACCTGTTCCGTCATTAATTTTGATTATATTTAGTGACGAAATGCTTGCAAATATGGGCGATCAATATCTGGTTTTCGCCTTTGTTTGTGGGTTGTTTTTATACTCTGCGTTGTTCACAATTTGCTTCTGGCTCCGTTTCAATCAAAACCTGCCAGGCTGGCTGATCGGTTTTTCCTTGTTAGTCATTGGGTTATCTGCTCCGACAACGCAGATGCTCAACAATCCCAGAATTTACGAGGCGGCGGTGTTTGGCTGTCAGTTTTTCTTTATCGGGGGGTGCTACTGGACCTTTGCCGCAATCAACGGGGACAAAGCGCCCAGTTTATGGAAACTTGCCGTTGCCGGTTTGCATTGGGCGCTTGCATTGGGGACAAGAATCATAATTCTGCCTGCAATCACCTTCGTGATTCTAGTGACATTAATATATCTATGGGGAGAAATTAAATCAGCAACCCCCAAAAGATTTCTATTGTTCTTATTTGCCATGGGAACCCCGCTCCTAATTTCCATAATTGGCTTGGGCTGGTATAACTGGATGAGGTTTGGGTCGGTGTTTGAGCTTGGCGTGCGATATCAACTTGCCCTTGTGGATTATGGTAAATTCACAAATTTGTTTTCTGCCGGTTATATATACGAAAACTTCCTAAACTATTTTATTCGTCCGTATCAAATTCAGGCCGGGTTTCCTTTTATCGCGGCAATCGAAAATGTGGCATCGAATAATAAGTTGGCAGGCTTATTATATACTTCACCCTATTTGCTTATTGCATTAATAATTCCTGTAGCGCGTTTTCTATATCCACGGCTCTCAGGGAAAAAGCGAATTCCAGGCACCAACGCTCCCGAAAGATGGCTGGCCATCGTTCTCGCAGGTTCTGCGCTGATTTTATCGGCCATCATTCTTTCATACTTCTTTGCGTCAATGAATTACACCGCAGACTTTATGCCGTCAATATTTTTGTTGGCAACGTACTGTCTTGGGCGGGGTTACGACTTATTGAGTGGGAGTAGAAATCCAAGCAGAGCATATGTGTTCTTGACGGTTCTACTGATGGTGTTTTCCGTTGGGGCGAGTACACTAATTGCGCTTCCGGGCAGGAGATAATGGAGTGGGCGAAATACGTTTGATATAATCTCACTCTATTGCCGCTACCGCTTATCCGTGGTAAATAAAAAATTTTATGCCTTTAAACCACCTCCGCTTTTTTCAAATTTTCTATTTCTCTCATCAAACATCAACATCGGCTTATCCAGTATCGATATTCGCATTATGCTCGTTTTGAATTCTACAACATGGAAGACGACCCCGAAGAGATGAACGATCTGTATCCTTCCAAGCCTGCTTTGGCGAAACAAATGAAAGATGAGATCTTGCAAAAGGTCGAAGAATTCAATCGCCCCTATGGGAAGAATTGAACATGAATTTTATCAAACGCCGTTTTCCTGGCCGTCGTGAAGTAACCCTCGTATTTTCTGCGGTGGCGTTCCCTGTTTTCACTTGGTCGTTGCATTCTTTTATTTATAGATTCCCCGCTTTTATTCTGTATTACGGCGTTTGGGATCTTATTTCGATCCTGGCTTACCTGCTTGCCTTTGCCTTGCTCGAAAGCCTGCTTGTTACCGCTCTAATCGTTGGACTCGCCGCCCTGTTGCCGGGCAGTTGGCTTAAGCAGGGTTTTGCATACAAGGGCTTCCTGACGGTCCTGGCGGCGGCTGCCGCCACAATTTACATAAAGGAAACCATGACCAACCAGCCGGCAGTCAAATTTTTGGCGATAGAATTCGGAGCCGCTTTTGCGGCCTGGATTGGACTCCTGCTGGCCGCTCATTTTTGGCTTCCCATGCAACGTATTGTTCTGGATCTCGCGGATCGTTTCACGATATTCCTTTACTTTTATATCCCATTGGGCCTACTTTCCACTCTCGTCGTCATTGTCCGAATAATTAGGTGACCACCATGTCTGATCAATCTGGTTTTTCCCGTCGCGATTTTCTTAAGTTACTGGGAATACTCCCCGGAGCATTGGCGGCGCCCTCTTTAATGCAACTGCTTATGCCGCGCCGCGATTCTAATGCACTACATGTTCTTATCTTCGTCTTCGACGCCTGGTCGGCCAAGCACTTGTCCCTTGGCGGGTATCCACGCCAGACCATGCCGAATTTTGAAAAATTTGCCGATAGGGCCTTTGTTTTCCACAACCATTATTCAACAGGATCGTTCACAGTGCCTGGAACGGCCTCTCTCCTCACTGGCCTACATCCCTGGTCGCACGGCGCAATGCATCTTGGAGCGATGGGGGTGGTTCCCTCTCACGAGAGCCACAACCTCTTTGCTGCATTGGAAGGCGCGTACCACACGCTCGGCTACGCACAGAATCCATATGCAGATATATTCTTATATCAATTCGATGAGTGG
>CAZLRI010000301.1:0-3311 GCA_964561745.1 uncultured Pseudobdellovibrionaceae bacterium
CTTTCCCTTTTCTCTCCATTTTAACTTACCCACTCAATTTAAGAAAGAGCCTTTTAATTTAACAGTATCAATCATGCATAATTACTTTTTGGATGACATTCTGTATTCTTTTATTAGCTTGACCATCAAGATAGCCAACTGCATTTTCGGCTTTTTCGGTATAAATCGAATAATCCCTATCCTTAAGAAGGATATTTATATTTTTGTCTAGATCATCTATACTGGAGGATTCAACAAACCAGCATGTTTCCTTATAAAGCTTATGATAAATCTCATCAAGATATTCACTTCCAGTGAAAGGTAAAAGTACAATCGGTTTTTTATGACGAATTGCAAAATCAAGTCCTGTAGAAATATGTCCCAAAACAATGTCAGATTTATAACATAAGACATCTAATGAAACATTTTGTATGATTATTGGTTTGTTATTTTCTGTTTCAAAATGTTTCACTACTCTATTAGAATCTACAACATCATGTAATTTAATTATAAAATTATAATTATTATTTAATTTTTCCGCTAATTTTCTATAATATTTTCCCGCATACTCTTCTGTCCATGAAAACCATCTACACTCCACAAATGATTCTGCCACGTACAACACGGTTGGTTTCTTAGTATCCATTCCATCAATAACTAATTTAGAGTAATCCGTTTGGTTTTGATTATCAAAATAAATATTTCCAACTATTTCAATCTGATCATTTCTATAACAACAATGATTCATGTAATATTTTTTATCTCTTTCAGAAAACACTAGAATTTTATCAACAGGGAAACCTTTTGAAAACGACTTATGCCTTTTTGCAACAAGCCTTATAATTGCAAACCACATTTTTTTATCAAACAAAAAAATCCAAGATTGGTTCCACTTTACATTCAACCATAGTTTAATAAGTCTTAAATACTTTGGGATAGCCATCAAAATTCTTTTATAAGGATTACATATTTTAAGATTTTCCCTTAATTCATAAGAATTAACTCTATGTTGGATACAAATACATGGAATTGATAACGTTTTACATGCATCATATACAATTCTTTCTAATATCGAAAGTGATGACGTTATTACAACCATATCTGGCAATAACTTTTTAAATATATTAACTAATGAAAAATCATTAAAATAACAATAATCATATATTATTACATCACCACTTTTTTGAAAAAGCGGAGTATCAATGTTATGATATTTACTAAAATGTAATATATTTGTCTCAACATTTATATCATTAAATATTTTAGCCAATCTGAGTTCATACCTTTCCAGAGCTAAAAGCCAACAATCAACTATTAATATTTTTTTTATTTTATCAGTCAACCCTTCGTTATTTTTTCTAAATTTAATATTTAATTCAACTTAATATCTAAAACATGCTCTTATAAAAATATTCAACACCATTTTACAATGAATCATACAACACACATAAATCATTTGCGTATCTATCCATGTTATTAATATTAAGTATTGTTTGTCTGTTATGAAGACCCATTTTATAACGCAATTCCTTATCATATGCTAGACTTACAACCGCTTCATATAAATTATTCTTATTTCCTGCTTGTATAAGGTATCCTCCCCTTTCATTTTCTACAGTTTCCGGAATGCCCCCAACATTTGTTGCTACAATAGGTAAACCTGCTGCCATTGCTTCTAAAATAACTACTGGCACAGCTTCTGAATAAGAGGGAAATAAAAAAAGATCAGCACCAAGATAATAATCATAAAGAACATCATTATCAACTGTACCATGCAAGCAAACTATTTGAGATATCCTCTTATGTCTAAGAAAATCTTTTGCAGAGCAAAAATCATCTATTTTCTTGATATACACAATATTTCTTTCGATATTAATTTCTGAGCCAATCATATCAAATCTAACAGCACCATTAAGTGCCTGAGAAACATCATTTGCAATTTCAAAAATATCATACGCACCTTTTGCCTTCGAAATATGACCAACGAACAAAATTTTAAATGGTCCCTCTAAATTCATTTTATTTTTCAAGTGATGTTCAGAAACGACAGGAAATCTTTTGGTATTAAGCCCAAGAGGTAAATTTATTATTTTTTCATCCTCAACGCAATTAGAGTATTGACTCATCAAAAAATTAGAATGAACCACAATTTTATCAATCCGAAACAATACATATTTTATATATCTTTTTAGAAATGGTATTTTAATATTATTGAAAAAAAAATCAAAACCATTTCCTAAACAAACCGCCACTACTTTCTTCTTAAAATATTTAGATAATATAATAAAAATACTAAACCTTAAGAAACCAGTTAAATTCTGAGTTAAGCTAGTATAAACAAAGTCAACTCTATTTAAAAGTAAGCATTTCAGACATTTAAGCGTATCTATACACATCATATAAACATTTAGCAAACTCCATTTACCTTTTTCATTATTCATCTTCTCTGGCCATGATATGAATCTAACAACTCTATATTTTTCAGATAACAACGATTCCGTTATATCTCTAGCCAATACCTCTGGTCCAGAATATGGTGGTGGTAAGGGACAAGCTATAAGAAGACCTTTTCTTGAATCACTAGATCTAATCATATATTTTCTCGCCAATAGTTAAGGATATCCAAAAGAGTTTCATCCAAAGAAATTTTAGGTGTCCAATCCACTGCCAACCTTGCCTTTGAAAAATCGCCAATTTGAAACAAAATATCTGTGCTATTAGCTGAAATACTGTTATCCACTTTTATACTAACTTCCGATAGCGATATCTTTTTAAGGTATTTAACAACATCCATAACACTCACACCTTTACCAGAACAAATATTGTATTCTCCATCTTCAATTCTAGATAATGCAAACATATCAATGGATCTTACAACATCTCGAGTATCCACAATATCTCTTATATGATTTGGATTGCGTACAATTAAGGTCGGATCTTTTTGCTTTTTTTCTATTGCTGCAACTTCTTTTGCATAAAAAGAACACATCAAACCTGAGTCTTGACTAGGCGCCACATGATTAAAAACCCTCAAATAGATAATTGGCAAACCATATTTATTTCTATACATGTTTGACAAAAAAAACTCTGAAACCTTTGATATTCCATAGTGAGTAATCGGGTTAAGTGGACATGATTCATCAACATATTTTTCATTGTTAAATCCATATTCAGCACTGGAACCAATAACTAATATTTTAGGTTTTACATTCGCACGAATAATTGATTCAAATAATGAATTGGTTCCCAATGAGTTAGAATTATAATATTCAATTTCATTTTTACAATGTTTGATGCAAGCTGCTAGATGACAGATAAAATCAGGTCTTATA
>CAZLRI010000302.1:0-3311 GCA_964561745.1 uncultured Pseudobdellovibrionaceae bacterium
ATAAGAATCGAATCCATGCTGCGTACTTTGGAGAATTCGAAATGAAAATATTACTGACTCAGCCATCATTTAATGAAGGTGCTAACCGTTTTCCTTCTAGACCCCCACTGGGTTTAGCCTACTTGGCGGGATCAGTTCAAAAAGCTGGACATGAGTGTCAAATTCTTGACGAGCAACTTGGGGAAAATCTTTTTAATAGAATAGAATCATTTAAACCCGATGTAGTAGGATTTTCGGTAACCACTTGGACTGTTTCTTTGGTTTTGGAAAAAGTGGCTTATATCAAAGCTAATTTTTCGAATATTTTCTGTATTGCAGGTGGGCCTCATCCAACTGCGTCACCATCATCAATGTTAAAAGGAGGAATAGATGTCGTTGTCCATGGCTATGGTGAAAAAATTCTGATTGAAATTCTATCTGCACTGAAGAATGGCGAATCTTTTTCTAATATTGGAGGAATCTCTTTTATTCATAATGGGAAAATGATAACAAATCCAAAAGTAGATGATGTGGACTTAAACACATTGCCAAAACCTGCTTTTAATTTGTTGGATTTGAAAAACTATCAATGGTGTAGCGTAAGTTCTTCAAGAGGATGCCCTATTGGCTGTTCGTTTTGTTCGGATACGTTTTTATTTGGAAAGAAAATGCATTTTAGATCACCCGATAATTTTGTTGATGAGCTGGAGGCTTTGTCAAGCGATTTCGGTATAAAAAAATTCTACTTTATTGATGAGCAATTTACCTTTAACGAAAAAAGAACTATTGAAATATGTAACCAAATAATAAAGAGAAAATTGAAAATCGATTGGATCGTTAATTCAAGGGTTGATCGCGTTACACAAGAGATGCTATCTCTAATGAAAAAATCGGGATGTATTTCAGTTGCGTATGGAATCGAGAGCGGCTCTGAACAAATACTAAAAAATGTTCACAAAGAAATTAGCATCCCAAAAATAGAAAAAACCGTTGCTTTAACTAAAAACGCAGGAATCAGAGTAAAAACTTCTTGGATAGTTGGTCTTCCCGGCGATTTTTCCGAACAACTGAAGAGTGTAGATTTGATGGAAAAAATTCAGCCTAATCATATTGATGTGTATTGGCTTACAATTTATCCAGGAACACCATTTTGGTATGACCCAACCAGGTATGGTATACATATTGATACCAACAATATTCCATTAACTGCCAATGAAAAGTTAATGTCCAAGACTTATTTTTATGATTATTTATCTAAAGAAGAAGTAATTAAGGTGGCCGAAATTATGACAGCTAGGATGATGGACATAGGTTATAAAATAGCTGGAATTGAAGAAAACAACTATGATGTAGCCTCCAAAATGATAGCAACCTATCTTCGATATTTGAATCTTAATATCTTCTCGCATGAGCTTTCGAAATAAACTTTAATTTTGCAATTGTTATTTCCTTATAATGCTACGACCTATATGGCTATTTGTCTGTTAGACTACAAACAAGAGTATTTATTCAATTCTACAAAATCCTAATATGAACGGTAGTGAAAAAAAACAAGACTTAATAAAAGTAATACAGGGTAATATACCCGTTATACTTGTCGTAAGCCATTGCAGTTCTTATGAACCAGAGAATATTCCATATAATCCGGGAGGAAAGGTTAACCCTAAATTGTCAGATTTATATACTGACTCGCTTGCTAATGAAATAATCTCATTTTGTTCTGAAAATCTTAGGCCTTCTGCCGTAATATCTGGCATCTCTCGAAATAAAGTTGACCTCAATGATCGTCCTGAAATTGCTTATAAAGGGGATGGAAAGGGCATATTTGACAGTTTTCATAATAGCATTGTAGAGTTGTATATGGATGCAAACAAAAAAAACGAGAGGGTTTTAATTGTTGATTTGCATGGTTTTGCTCATCGCGATATTCATCCTGCTTTTGGGTGTGATGTAATTCTAGGTACCGCTAACGGAAAATCCATGCCCATTAATGGGAATAAATGTTTGACAAGAGCTTTTATTTCAGATTACCTTAGCACAAATGGGTGGAGTGTGTATCCGGAAAAAGAAGAGCCAGAAACTATATTTCCTGGAGGCTACATAATACGCAAACATTGTCATATTGAAGAAGGACGCACGGGAATACAAGTAGAAATATCATCGCGTGTCCGAAAATCAAATACCAAACGATTAATGTTTGCTAATACACTAGCAAATCTGATTCAGATATTAAGTCAATAAAACAATCTTGATTCAATTCACAAAGTGAAACAAAACAGAGGCATTTTATATGAATAAATGGATAAGAAACAAGAGGCTTAACTTTCCGTTTTTGGGTTCGAAATTTGTGCCCGTTTTCAGTAGCATAAAATCTTAGGTTTTATTCACATTACTTGATTTGGCTATGTATAAGTGTCAATGAAAACCGATGAATTATTCTCCTTGTATAAAAACTTAGAAAATGATATCGCTAATCTGTCCAAATTGAATAAAAGCACGGATAAGTTTGGATTGAAACGAATTAATCATTTCTTGAATTTATTGGGAAACCCTCACCAGTGTTATAAATCTATTCACGTTACAGGCACTTCAGGAAAAGGATCTACCGCAACAATGATAGCATCTATTTTAGGTTCGGAAGGATTTAAGACAGGACTCAACATATCACCTAGTGTTCAAATTCTAAACGAGAGGTTTCAAATAAACAATAAGATTATACCAACCTCAAAAATAAGAAAAACCTTCGATGAGATGATGCCAATTATTCAAGATTCGGGAAAACACAGTGAGTATGGTGCCCTCACTGCTTTTGAAATATTTACATCCTTGGCTTTTATGCTTTTTGCCAAAGAAAATATCGATGTAGCTATTGTAGAAGTAGGTATTGGCGGTATGAAAGATGCAACAAATATATTAGATTCTCAAATTTCCGTTATAACTAACATTGGATTAGATCATACTGAAATTTTAGGTAATTCGGTAGAAGAAATAGCTAAACATAAAATTGGAGTTATTAAACAAGAACAAATAGTCATAAGTGGGGTAAGACAGTTGTCCCTTCAAAAAATGATTGCTGGCTACGGCGCAAGTATGAAAGCAACGTTCAGACAGTTGGGTAAAGATTTTCAGTGGAAACTGTGTGAAAATAAAGAGCAGTTATCGATCGCGTTTCAAGATAAATCCTTTAAAGGAATAGGATTAAACATGGCTGGAGAGTTCCAATTTGATAATGCCGCTTGTGCAACAGCGGCTTCCGTTGCATTTAAAAAAGATTTATCAGAAAAATCAGTTCAGAATGGGTTGAAAGGGTCATTCTTACCTGGGAGGATGGA
>CAZLRI010000303.1:0-3307 GCA_964561745.1 uncultured Pseudobdellovibrionaceae bacterium
AGTTAAAACATTTTACTGTCTTAATCAAGTCTTATTTTGCAGAGGCTCTATTGTTGTTAGATATTGTACAAAGTTGCTATTAAAAGTTTTCATGACTGTTTCCTCAAATTGTTTATAAATTAGTTTGTTATATGAACAACAGCAGGTCGAAATAATTCTAATTTTTTTAATACTGACCGGTTCATTTTCTCATATAATGGTTTTCTATCGCCTCCTAAATAACCATAGACAAATGCAGGATCAAAGTATTCTGGATAATTGCTAAGATCTGAAATAGCAGATAAAAACAAATATGTTGCTTCTTGGAAACATTTATTCACTGCCTCTGTTCCTACTGGTGCAATTAAAGTATCATATGGTTGTATAGTAGTTCTATAATCGTCAATTATGGCATCATTCCCACCAAACCAATTATAATGGTAATAACAAAAGGGTAGACTATCAGGATTTGGAACATATGGCCATTCGTTATCTAAAGGAACAATTGCCCAAAGATTAATTGGATCAAGCCAAGTTCTAACTGTTACTGGTTCATTCGTAATATTCATACAATATTGACTAAATCCAGTGAATGAAAAGTAATCAGGGTTCCCTAGATTATTCATTGATACAGTTGTTTCAGCAGGCTCTATCCAGAATTGTAAAAGCTGCTTTAGTTCAAGATGTATAGGTGTAATAATCCTTCCACTTACAAATTCGATAGTCAGATCTTCAGATTGAAAATATGGATACCTTGCACTTAGAGTAAAGTAACCTTTCGCATCAATATTATTTATATTGAATCTTCCTGCTGAATCAGTAATTACGAATGTATCTAATTCAACAATCTTTACCATTATACCAGAATGATCAGATTGGTTTTCTAATAAAATCTTTAAGGATGTAGTGTCTTCACTTATAAAAAAATTTAATGTTGTATCTGATTGAATATTTATATCATTAAATTCTTTTGGCAAAATTTTAGGGTTAGTACTGTCGCTGCTGATAATCTGCACTGTAAACATTCCTGATTCAATTTCAGTACCCGCTTCTTTTTCCAACTTCTCTAAGCTAGTTATAAAATTAGGAGTGGATACAGGATTTATATGTGCATTACCCGCATTAAATACCATTTTCTTTACTAAGGTTTCTTTTCCTGTCTGTAATTGATAAAAATAAATTCCGGGTGTAACTCTATTGCCGAAAATATTTCTTCCATCCCATCTAACTCCGTGTATTCCATTTGTCTGTAACCCTATATTAAATATTCTTACTTCCTGTCCAAGAATATCATATATCTTTATGCTTGCATCCGATTGTTGGTTCAGTTTATATGGTATTTCCGTTTCCGTTGAGAAAGGATTTGGATAGTTCTGTCCCAATTCAAAACTCATTGGTACAGAAGGTTTATCATCATCAACATCTGTAATTAAATTTAGCTGGTAATTACCAAGGGAATCGGTAATTACTGTGTATTTCCTGCTCCAATCACTTTGATCAACGAAAGTAACCGAAGCATATTTAACAGCAGTTGAATCTGTAGATACATTTCCTTGAACATGTAAAGTTTGGCTTTGTACTACTTCGATAAGCAGCAATGATATTAAAATGCTGAATATTTTTGGCTTAATTTTTCGCTTTATACTTATTCTTTCTGCGGAGGTTATAGAGGCAAGAGCAAATATTTGTAAGCTTAAACAAATTGACCATATTAACCCTTTGCCCGCAAAGCGGGAGGGGTTCGAGAACAAACCAGATGTTTTGTGGTGGTACATCTTAGTTTCTTTTTTTTACATCTGGATATTGATGAAAAGAAATGAGAAAGTCAAATAAAATTCTGGTTTATTATTTTTTCACAAACTGTCGATATTTAATTTGGTCTCACTCCTTCACTCAATATTTATTTAATAACCGGCTGCATTCCGCAGTCGAGAATTATTCCCGTTCCGGCAATATTTAGATAATAGCAATTTGCACCGATTTCACCTGCACCGCCGAGTGAAAGAAATTTAATCATAAATCAAAAATACTCTTTAAAAACAAAAATGACGACCAAGTGATCGCCATTTTTGCGAATTTTTATTGTTAAATGATGCTCACTTCGTTAGAATCATTTTGCGAGTTTGCATAAAATCACCGCTTGTCAGAGTGTAGAAATATACACCGCTCGGCAAATCGTTTGATTTAAATGTGACTTGATAATTACCAGGCGATTTAACTTCGTTCTCTATAACCTGCTCTATTAGCTTGCCCAGCACATCGTATATTTTTAATGATACTTTGCTTTCTTTTGGTAATGAAAAGTTTATTGTTGTGCTTGGATTAAAAGGATTCGGATAGTTCTGCTCTAACATATATTCTTTAGGTGCAACTATTTCCGCAAGTAAATCTTTTGGCAGCTCCGGTGAGCCTTCAATAGAAATATTCGCAAGTGAGAATTGTAAATCCTTTTCATTGAATAAACCCTTAACCTCAACTTTCGGAATTAAAAACACGCTCTTGTTTTTAAGAGCGCTCATACTTGTCTGAACAGTTTTGCTGAAATTAAGAATGCCATTTTTTTCATTCAGAGTTTGATTACACAGAGAAGCAAGACTGCTTTTATCAGTTCCGTCTTTAGCTAAAACAGTTAATGCAATATCCTGAAATGAGGTTATTTTGTTTGAATTCAAAGAGCCATCAGAAAGAGTATCTTGTGGAAAAGATTTAACCTCCAGATTAAATGAAATTGACTCTGCATTATCAGGTACATCAAATGCTTCAGTCTGCATGTAATCAAAAACATTTGAGAGAGATAAATCCATCTTGGCTGAATAATCATATTCATGAAATGGAATTATCTTGCTTTCTCCACTGCTTAATTTAATTACCGGCTGGCTTAGTTCAATGCTTATACTGGAATTACTTGAGTTATCCCCGATTATTGTAGCCCGCCTGAATTCGCCGGCTGCCAGTAGATTTTCTTTCGGCAATGCTGAGTTATGTAAGATTGTATATATCGGAGAAGTAGTTTGGTCAGTCCAAATCTGTTTTGGAACGGTTGTATTTTGTCTTTCGTGAGTAACATTTGTAAACATTCCACCGGAAGCAATAAGCTGCGTACCCGGATAGGATGGCAGCCAAACATCTGAAGAGCCATTCCCGTTATATCTTACTTGCCGTATCTGGTTGTTCGGTGATGTATGCCATAGAATATCTATACCATACGGTAAGCTGCCTCCTCTGTTGTAATAAGTTATTGCAGGATGAAATGAATTATAACCTGTGACCTGCCATTCTTTTGTCCAATAGCTTAAACCTTTCCTGTGTCTTATCGTATAAATACTTC
>CAZLRI010000304.1:0-3298 GCA_964561745.1 uncultured Pseudobdellovibrionaceae bacterium
ATTTCAAGACGCGCATCAACTGTAAAATTCTTTCCGCCAAAATCATATGAGTCAAGAGCAAATCCAAAACGGGTGTTTTGAACTGTGAAATCTAAGAATGCATCGTTATTTTTTTCAAGAGACTCATCTACAACGCGAGTTACGCCTGTAATATTTCTATTATAAGCAGCACTTGATGTCCCAAAACTGGACACTTGTGAATCACCCCACATGGTTTCAGCTGATATAAAACCATAAAAACTAAAAGGGACCTTACTGGATAAAACAATCTTCTCCTGCTGTGTTGTTTGAAGATCGCTGCTTCCTGCAAAAGCAAGAACCGGCATAACTAATAACGCCAAAAACAACACTACTACACTGCTAACACGCTTCATTTTTCCTCCTAGTGTTTGTTCAATTTAATTATCGATGGTTACTGCCAGCGATAATTAAATTGTTACAAACACTTGTGCACGCCTTATTTGAGTTACTAAAGACGCCTAAGAATTAAAGTAAATCTTTTTCAGATTAGAAACGAAGGCTCTCATACTAAAGTGAATTTTGGTTGTCTACATTTTTGTTTTAAAAATTTAGAAATCCTCAAATTATAATCAAAACTATTTATGAGATGGGTTCTTGACACAATATAAATTTAACGTTACGTGCTCAACAACTATAAAACATGCTATAGCCCCCGCAAAACAAAATGACCGATTGTAGCAATGGGAGGTAGTTTCACACAGGTGCAGAGTTGGTCATTTTGTTTTGCGGGGGCTATATTTGAAACATATGCCTTTAGACAAATTTAACCGAAATATCAACTATCTGCGCATCTCTGTAACAGACAAATGCAATCTTAGATGTATCTATTGCATGCCAGAATCTGGAATTAAACTAAAACAACACAAAGATATCTTAAGTTTAGAAGAGATATTTGATGTTGTAAAATACGCTGTCAGCATTGGAATAACAAAGATCCGTTTAACCGGAGGAGAACCCCTAATCAGAAAAAACATAGGGTTTCTGGTAGAAAAGATCGGGAATTTATCTGGCATAAAAGATTTCGGTATGACTACCAATGGCACGTTGCTTACTAATACGGCACAAGAATTAAAAGAAAAAGGATTACACCGTGTTAATATCAGTCTTGATTCTCTTAATGCTGACAGATATCGGTCTATCACACGCGGTGGAGAGATAAAGGAAGTAATAAATGGAATTAACGCTGCGATTAAAGCTGGGCTTACACCAGTAAAACTCAATGTGGTTTTGATTCCCAAATGGAATGAGGATGAGAGAGAGCAATTTCTTTTGTTTGGACAAGAACATAATGTAGACATTCGTTTTATTCGCCAGATGAATTTAAAATGTGGCAGCCGACATGGAATTGAAGGCAACACAAATGTAGGGATCTGCAATTACTGTAATCGTCTTCGCTTAACCTGTGACGGGAACCTTAAACCATGTTTGTTTTCAGATTATTCTGCTAATGTAAGAAAATTTGGAATAGAAAAAGCCTTTTGCATGGCATTAGCAAATAAACCTGAAACCGGCTTAACCAATGAAAAAGAGTTTATGTATCAAATAGGAGGATAAAATGGATTTTTCACATATCGATAACAACGGCAATGCTCAGATGGTTGATATAAGCCATAAACCAGAACAGATCCGCGTCGCTGTTGCAGAAGGAGAGATCAACCTAACCCCTGAAACAATAAACAAAATCAGGTCTAATGAAATTGCCAAAGGAAATGTATTAACCATTGCACAAATAGCAGGCATTCAGGCTGCAAAAAGGACACATGAAATAATCCCATTGTGCCACCCTATCAATACAACAAAAATAGACGTATCTTTTGAAATAAAAAACAATAATATTAAGGTAACAAGCCAAGCTAAATCTGTTGGAAAAACTGGTGCGGAAATGGAAGCGCTAACCGCAGTATCTGCTGCTTTACTGACAATTTATGATATGTGTAAAGCAGTTGATAAAAACATGATGATTAGCGAAATTAAGCTTCTTAAAAAGGAAAAAAACAATGTCTAACTTTCAAATTATTTCGATTAATATCAGTAAAAAAAGAGGTGAAAAAAAGAATCCTGTTAGCACAGCTGAATTAAAAAAAGATTTTGGCATCGTAAATGATGCTCATGCTGATGGAACACATAGGCAAATAAGTTTACTTGGCATTGAGAGTATTGAAAAAATACGTGAAAAAGCAGTTGAAGCAAACCCGGGTGATTTTGCGGAAAATATTACTACTAAAGGAATCAACCTTTATTCCCTGCCAATAGGAACAAAACTAAGTTTAGGCGATAAAGTTGAAATTGAAATCACACAGATCGGCAAAGAATGCCATGACAGGTGTGCAATATTTCAGAAAGTTGGCGATTGCGTGATGCCCAGAGAAGGTGTTTTTGCAAGAATCATAAAGGAAGGAATAATAAAAAAATGGGATTGGGGAAAAGTCAATCATGCTCCGTAAAGCTCATTTTTACCCACATCTTTTAAAAACATCTCCCTCTTTGGCAAAGAGCAAAAGCTCCCTCCTTTGTAAAGGAGGGTTGGGGAGGTTTTTTAAAACCCCCTCTATCCCCCTTTTCAAAGGGGGAGGTTTATTTAACCCCAAAAATGCAGTTGCATTTTTTGGGTTTAATCCTTCCACCTTGATGGGGGAGAAAATTAGCGTAGTGTTTCATAAATATCTTTATAATTCCCCCTCCCTAACCCTCCGAATTGTGGGTAAAGATGAGTTGTCAAATAGAGGATATTACCAGAATAATGCACAAGAAGTCTAATGCACATCCATTCCACACATCATATAATATGCGTGTTTAAGGGTATTGCCAAGATAATCAATAATTTCATGAACAGCTTTAGGACTACCGGGAAGATTGATTATCAAAGTATCTTTCGATATCCCAGCAGTTGCACACGAGAGCATGGCATTTTTGGTTATCTGCAATGAATATGAACGCATGGCTTCGCTAATACCATCAATCTCTTTATCTATCACCTTCCTTGTTGCCTCAGGAGTAACATCTCTTGGTCCTATACCAGTGCCCCCAGTTGTAAACACAAAATCAAATTTGCGCTCAACATAATCAGTTAAAGATTCTTTAATCATATTTAATTCATCTGGAACAATTTTTAACTCAAAAATCACACTATCATGCGCAAAGATTTTTTCCAAAGACTCCCTAGCTGTTGGTCCGCTCAGATCTTCATATGTTTTTTTAGACGCACGATCGCTAACTGTAAGAATCACAATCTTTAAGTTTAGTTTTTCCATTTTGTTTATTTTTAAATAGTAATAAC
>CAZLRI010000305.1:0-3284 GCA_964561745.1 uncultured Pseudobdellovibrionaceae bacterium
ACAATTACCGTCTGAAGGAGTCATGCACGGATAAGTCATTCTGTCAACTTTAAGATCAGGTCTCGTGAAACATGCAAACTCGCCTTTGATTTTTACTCTAACGATACGTTCATCAAGCATAAAAACCTCTCTTTGTTATATTACTAATTTGTCTGCATCAATCGGAGCCACAGATATTCCAGTATTTTGGTCATAGTTACCATACCAAACTTTAAAACCTTGTGGCATTGTTTTGCACATTTCTTTGTTTTGAATAAGAAAATTATTATAAACTTGAACTGTAAATGTCTGCATCTTCCTATAATCACTTCTTGATAAATACTCTTTATGTTCTAATGAGTGAAATAGTGTTTTGCTTTCAGCGCTGTAGTTATATATATAAATACCTTCTGTGCGGTTTTCTATTATTCTATATGAATCATTTACGGTCTTATAATTAAAATATTTTCTTGCTTCATTAATCTTATTTTTATCAGGATCCACAAAAAGATTAATCACTTTAGAGTAATAGTTTGTAAATACATCATGTTTATAAATCTGATTAATATCTCTTTTTAGCATATCTTCGGAAAATCCAGCACAAGCTAAATAGGTTTTATCCGGCATTCCAGCGTTTAGCAATTTAAATAAATACACATTACCATTCTCATCCAGCTTTCCCTCTCTATTGCAACGACCAGCAGATTGAATAATGGCTTCAAGAGGTGCCATAGCTCGAAAGACAAATGGAAAGTCAAAATCTACCCCAGCCTCAATAAGTTGGGTTGAAGAAACAAAAATTTTTCGTCTATTTTTAAGGTCATCAATGATATTAGAAATGATTTTTTTTGCGATGAGCTGGACACATTGCGGTAGATAGATGATACTTTCTATCCCAGCTATTTTGATTTTGAATATTAGTGAAAAACTCCAAGGTAGCTTTTTTGGTATTAAAAATCACCAAAGTTGATCCATTAGTTTGGTTAATAAGAGTGCTCAAATCAGAATAACCTATATACTCCAAATCTTTTACAAAATGATAATCAACACGTCTTGTTTTTTCGTAAAGATCTGACGGGTCGGATATCAGCGGCTCAATTTTTTCTAGACCATCAAATTTTTGTCTCTTTTCAAAAGCAGGTTGCGTTGCTGTACAAAATAAGAACGATGTGTTCATGACTTTATGAATATTTTTAAGCATGGTGATGGTTGGCAAAACAATTTCTTTTGGAAGCGCCTGTATTTCATCAAATATAATAACGGATTTTCCTATATTATGAATTTTACGACATTTTGACGGTTTATTGCTAAACAACGATTCAAAGAATTGAACTGTTGTAGTAACAATAATGGGGTAATCCCAATTTTCACAAGCAAGATTCTTTTTGTACTCTAATGATGTGTTAAGCGATTCCCCGTTTTTATTTTTAATTTCATCTTCATTGTAGCTTGAGTGATGCTCTAATATTAGGTCATCTCCCAATATTTCTTTTAAAATTTGTGCTGTTTGATCAATGATATTTATATATGGCAATACAATTATTATTCGTTTTAAATTATTTTTCTTAGCATGCTTAAGCGCCCATAAAAATGAAGATAAAGTTTTTCCAAGGCATGTAGGTAGAGTTAATGAATAAATGCCAATTGGCATAGTTGCTTTTTTTAGTATTTGTTTACGAGTAAGATTGCGCAGCTTATTAATTTCACCTGATTTCGGTTTTTCAAGTAAGTGTTTTTCCAGTTTCAATATCAGATCATCTATAGGAAGTTTTTGATTAATGCGCACATCAAATTTATCCTGCTCAAAATGTTTTTCAGTTGAAAGCCAATCTGCATCGGTTAGAGCGCTAAAGAGATATCTAATAAATAACTCTCTCTCTAGTTTATCTTTAGAATTAAGAGGTTCTGGTTGAAAGGTTTCGATTTTGGTGTCTTCTATAAAAGTGTCTATTGCTTCTTTGAAATTTATAACATCATTGTGTTTAAATGGATTGGTATCGCTTTGCCATGTTGCCTGATTGGGTAAACCATTATGATGCCCATCAATTGCAAATGAGATTTCGTTCATTTGATGTATACGAGCATATCCGGCGCCCCACGCTGCATGAGGTACACTCCCTTTCTTGCCACCACGTTCAAGATAATGCTGAAAATCGATCTGATATTTTCCCAAGTCATGTAACAAACCAGATGTTCTAAATAACTTTGCAAAAAGTGAATTATCAGAAAATGATTCAGCGTAGCATGCTGTGTCGTAAAGATGCTCTGACAAAAGATGCTTTTTCCCTTTTTTATTCTCCGAATGTGCGAAAAAAAGTGGTTTTTTCATAAGTTGTTTAGACATTGTATTCTTCCACCCCACCACACTCTCCGTTCTCTTTTCAAGTGTTATTTTTGAATTAACATTTTCTTTGAAAGGCAATAACTTGCAATTGGACACTCCGAACATTTTGGGTTTCTTGCCACACAAAATCTTCTGCCATGCGCCTGAATGAGAAGGCTTAATTTCACCCAATCTTTTTTAAGAAATATCTTCTGAAGGTCCATCTCAATCTTTGTTGGATTAGAATTGTTCGTAAGCTTCAGCCGCTGGCTTATGCGAATAACATGAGTATCAACAGCAATACCCGGAACACCAAAATAGTTACCAAGCACAACATTAGCTGTTTTCCTGCCAACTCCCGGAAGAGTAACCAGCTCATCCAGTTTCTTTGGAACTTTGCTATTATATTTCTTAACTAATTCAGCACATGCTTTTTTAATTGAAGAAGTCTTATTTTTAAAAAATCCTGTTGAACGGATTATTGATTCAATCTCAGTCTGATCTGCGTTTGCAAAATCCTTGGCGGTTTTAAATCGCTTAAACAAAACCGGCGTTACTTTGTTCACCTGCAAATCCGTGCATTGCGCAGAAAGAATTGTTGCAATCAATGATTGTAAAGCTGTTTTAAAATTCAAGGCTGGTTTAACATCTGGAAATGTTTTTTTTAGTATAGCAGGAATCTTTTTGGCTTTGTTTTTTTATCCATGAATCAATCTTACCTATCTTCTCTTCTTAAAATATTCCTCCACCTCACTTACATTAAGACAGTTCAATACATCTTTTTTTTCAAACCATCCTTTTCTTGCAATCCCAACTCCATATTTAACATCAGTGAGCCCTTCTACGCTATGTGCATCAGGATTAATTGTAACCTTAATTCCTTTTGATTTTGCATATTTTCCGTGTCTCCAGTCAAGATCAAGTCTTTGCGGATGAGAATTAATCTCTATTGCAACTCCATAGTCGCTCGCAGCATCGATAA
>CAZLRI010000306.1:0-3261 GCA_964561745.1 uncultured Pseudobdellovibrionaceae bacterium
GGGAAGGACACTTCTGTCCGCTTCTAAGGACGCATTGGGAAATTCAACCTCGTGTATGGCCCAAAAATACCAATTAGAAAGCTCTTTATAGAATTTTTTATTGAGCTCTTTTACATCCAATGTTTTTTGCCATGCATTATGCAGTTTAACAAAACTTGTAATTTTGTGAACGCGCTGAAGCTCTTCAAGCGAAAGGTCAAATAGTATTTCAATATGTGCGCGATGAGGATTTTTAATATTGATATCTTTAATAAGCGTTACTTTTTTAAGGACATCTTTTCTCTCATCTTTTTCGTTAATCCTTCTATTGATAATAGAGAGCGTAAGCAAACTGCCATGCTTGAATAAGATCATGACAGGCATTGGAAAGACCTTGTTTATTTCTCGCGTGATCTTGCTTAAATCCGTCCTATTGTAGTTTTCATTTACCAACTCAATAACAAAAAAGATATATGTTTCGATAATTGTACGATCTACTCTCGTTTTCCCCTCACCCTGACCCTCTCCCACAAGGGGAGAGGAAATCGCTATAGCAAGTTCGTCCTTGGTAAGTTGAAAGAGAAGATCAACATATTTCCAGTCTTTAACCAGTGCCTTTTCTTCTTTGAAGCTTACATTGCCATCAAGAAAAGAGTCTTTGAAAAACCTATAGTTCTTTTCACGGAAAGGACTTTGCCTGTCAGTTTTATATCCAAGGGACTTGAACAAAGAGAGTGAATTGTTCGTAAGATTTCCATCTGCAAACGACAAGATTGATGCTTTTATCAGATTTTTTAATTCTTTCTCATTCATTTTATTTGTTTCAATTTTTGGTTGCCCACAAGCGATTTCATCTGGGTTATGGCTACCTTGTTAAGTTGTTGCAAACGCTGGCTTTGGTCCATCCCCTGATGGATGAGTACTGAATTAATGCTCTCAAGGTTGGAGAGAACAACCAGTTGTTCAATTGTCGCATAGTCACGAATATTTCCTTCCAATGTCGAGTGAGCATCTCTCCACTGCTTTGCAGTTATGCCAAACAGAGCAACATTCAACCTATCTGCTTCGTTTGCATAAACCATTTGAATTTGTTGTTTGGTAAGTTCAGGCGGAATGATTTTTTCTTTGATAGCATCAGTATGAATTTGGTAGTTGATTTTCGACAAGGTACGTTGAAGGTTCCATTCCAGCTTTAGACGATCATTTTCACTTTCTTTAAGCCGCTGAAACTCTTTAATTAGATAAATTTTGAATTCCGCGCTAATCCACATGCCGAATTCAAACGCTATGTCTTTGTGCGCATAGGTTCCACCATATCTGCCTGCAGTAGCTTTTAAGCCAGTGACATTGGTTTTTTCCACCCAATCCTTAACGCTGATTTTATAATTATTTAAGCCCGCATGGCTTTTAATTATGGCGAATTCGCCATAATTAAAATTAGGGTTATAGACGCTTTCCCAAATACCTAAAAATTCAACGGTATTTCTATTTCTCAACCAATCAGAAATAAAAAAATCACCATCTTTTGCCTTTAACATATCTGTAAGAGAAATGTAGTCATTGTCCATGAGCTTGATAACTGTGATCTCTGTTCCCCTTACAATAATTTTTTTATTAGGCATATATCGACTCCTCTACTTAATGATCAACCAGGTTATCAGCTCAAAGCTATCCATGTTTTTTATCTGATTGGGTGGCGGGATCAAAAGTGCACCTCTATCTGTAGTAAGTTTTTGATTTTCACGTTTTTTAAAAACGCGCATCATCTCATCTACAGCCTTTTTTAACAGTTTGGTATAAACATCCATCTTTTCGCCATTATTGGTTTCAGTATTAAACAACTCGCAAAGTTTTTCATAAGGTAAATCTTTCCCGTGACAAATTATGCGGTATATCTCAAGTAACTGCTTGGCATTTGTGTAATTGAACCTCACGTTTCCGTCATTGTGAATATAAACAAGAAAATACGGATTAAGAGGGTTTATCTCTTCATTGCCATCAGTATCAATATGTTGCTTGAGACAGAAAACAACTCCGGGCTTAAGAATCTCCTTCTCTAATTCCGAAAACTTTTGATCGTTCATTGCAGCATGCTTACCGGATGGAGAAGGAACAACGGCGTAAAGACCAGATGGCGCCTCCATCAACCGACTGCGATTGTTTTCCAAAAAATTCATAAGTTCAATTCTGAAATCATCCAGCGTGAAATCAGTAAGTGAAACAGCCTCATCCATATTTTCTAGATCAATAACCTCATCTTTGAGTTTTTTAAGCTGACGATTCCGATATTTCAGATCATCCTCTATAAGTTCGTGAATCTGCTCTGTGTTAAGAATATTATCTTCGCCTGTAGCAGTTACATCCACAAGCGCCATACGCGCTTCAACACGTTCTTTGAGGTTAATGTAATTATCCAAATCTTTTGTGGGCCAAAAATTTACAAGCTGTATGCAACTATTTTTACTTCCAAGCCTATCTATACGGCCAAACCGTTGAATAATACGAACGGGATTCCAATGGATATCATAGTTGATGAGATAATCGCAGTCTTGAAGGTTCTGCCCTTCACTTATACAATCCGTAGCAATTAGCAGATCAATCTCTTCTTCTTAAGAAATGCCGGTCATTTTTGCACGGTTTTTTGCAACTGGTGAAAAGTTAAGAAGAATGCTGTCGTAATCACCTTTGCCATATGTGGTTTTTGTATAGCTTCCACAAATAAGTGCACAGTTGAGTTTTAGCTCTGACTGGCACCATGGTTGAATATTGTCGTAGAGATAACTTGCAGTATCGGCAAATGCCGTAAAAACAATAACCTTCTTATTTTGGGCATTAAATGGATTTTTAACTTTATCTCCTATGATTTTCTTGAGTTCAGCAAGCTTTGCATCTCTCTCCGGAGTCACTGAAATAGCATTGTTATAAAGATCAACCAGCGGTTCCTTGTCGTTTTTTAGATCCTTTAACCACCTTTCAAGTTCAAGATCAGCCAGATCATATTTGAACTTTTTACCAACCTGCCACTGCTCAACATCTTCCGCATTTTCTTCCAACTCGTCTTCATCCGGTTCTATATATTCCAAGGATTGTTCCTGCGTCTGTAACTTTGATGTCAGAAAATTGTTTATCTTTTTTTCCAGATTTTCAATTTTCCGAATAGTCCTATCCATTGATATCTCAAAAGATTCTATTGAGCTTTCAAGGCGTTTAAGATAGCCGACCTTCATCGGTAATTGTCAAGCAACATGTCGCCTAAATATTTACGCGGCGATTTGATATTCT
>CAZLRI010000307.1:0-3255 GCA_964561745.1 uncultured Pseudobdellovibrionaceae bacterium
GAGTCCATCAGACGGAGCGAGAGTGGGTGGAGAGAGATCATTGTTTCACAAATCATAGCTGCTAGTCATGATTTGGCGATTTATCTTCCAATGATTTTGTTGTTTTGGTTCGAATTTTGCTAATCAATATGATTTGGATGTGTAACAAGATGCAAAATAGTTTCTATAAGCAAGAGCCTGCATAGAAGATCCATGTCAAAATTGAATATTGTCTACATAAGATAACTATATTGAATCAAAAGACCTATTATCCGGGCGGGGTTGTCATGCGAATTTCCATCCTCTTAGTTACTTTTCTTTTCAGCTTTTTACATAACTCACGATATTTTTTCAAAACCCAGCTTGGATCACCGATAAAATAAGTATGAGATATGTTCAGTGTTTTTCGATGCTTAATAATAGCTTCGACAATGGCACGATATTCTTGTTGTCGCTCCAAAGGATTTCTCCCCAGCGCTAGATAAGAAGGAGAGGGCGTAAGAAGCGGATCAGCTTTTCCATGAGCATAGTATTTGTAAGATGACCAATCGTTTTTTCGGGGATGAGCTACCTTTTTAGCTCTGTGCTGATTAAGATCAATATAGGCCATAGCTGTAAGCATATATTTATCTGATTCGATAAGCGGAGATTTGAAACGATCCATAACCACTTGACCACGTCTATTGAGATGTTTGTTAACTATTCTGGCAAACTGACTGTTAACTAATCTGAAGAATGCAGAGAAACTCTCTTTGCTTTGCAAATGGCCGGTCAAGTGAGGATGATTATCCATAAAGGTGTAGGAATATATTTTAACACTGTACTTATCTTTATATTTAAGCAGCAGATCATAATAAGCGTTTTTTGCCCATTCTTCTTGAAGCAACCAGTCTCTATTGTGACACTGCCAAGTGACGTGAAAATAGGCGTCATCATGAATAATTTCGTATCTTGGGAGATAAGGCATGCTATCTGCTTAAGCAAACAGCATGCCAAACGATGATATCAACATAGGGCAATCTCAGGGGCATTACAAGAAAACAAGAAAAACACCATTGCAGCATTTTGAATCACACTGCACAACTTTCATCCAAACTTCGCTCCGTCTGATAGAACGGAAGTTTTAGTGTTGCAGGACAATCATTTGTTTGTGCGAATTCGCTGTTTGTGTCTATTGAAGAGATCACAACATCCACAACGCCGGTGTTTTTAACAGTAAAGGTTTTTGTTTCACTTGTGTCACCAACGAGTACGTTGCCAAAATCCCAGAAGTTTGGAGATATATCAATGTCAGGATAAATTGGGTCTATTCCAGTTCCCATTAGATCGATATTATGAGGACTTCCTGATGCACTGTCTGTTATTGTTACTTCACCGTTAATTTCTCCAAGTGAAGTTGGAGAAAACGTTACGCTTATTGTGCAATATGCTGTTGGCTCAAGTGTTGATCCACAATCATTTGTTTGTGTGAAAACTGTGCTGCCAGTATCAATGCTTGTTATTGTGATGGCTGAATTGCCGTTGTTTAGAAAACGCACGTCATACGCAAGGGATGACTTGTTGATCGTCTGATTGCCAAAGTTTATGGATGCAGGTAGAAGTGTTATATCTGACGATGTTCCATAGCCCCACATATTAGCAACATGAGGACTTCCTGTTGCATCATCTGAAACAGATAATAGCCCGAAGAAATTTCCGGAAACTGTTGGGATAAATGTTGCTTCTATAATACACGTTTCTTCTTCTTCAAGAGTTGCAGGACAATCATTAGTTTGAGCAAAGTCACTGTTGGCTGTAATAGAATATATCGATAAGGTGCCTTCGCCTGTGTTTGTTACTTCAAAGTCCTGTGGTTGACTTATATCGCCAACATTTACGTTTCCAAAGTCGTGTAAAGATGGGACCAAATCAAGATCCGGTCCGGTAATGCCAGTGCCAAAAAGAAATACTGTTTGTGGACTGCCACCCGGATCATCATCATACACTGAAAGTGAACCACCAACAAATCCTGTTTCAGTGGGTGAGAATGTTACATTGATTAAACAACTTTCTTGTGGCTCTAATGTTTCAGAACAATTGTTTGTTTGAGTGTATACTGTGCTGGATGTTTGTATATTTGTTATGGTCAAGTCTGAAGTGCCGCTGTTTAAAAGAATCACTTCATGTTCTGCACTTGATTTATTTATCGTCTGGTTCCCGAACTCAATAACATCAGGCACAAGAGTTGCGTTTGGCGAAACACCCTTGCCGCTTAGGCTGACTGTTTGAGGCGTATCAGTGGCATTATCATTGAGTGTAATAGTTCCGCTGAATGAACCAACTGTAGCTGGTAAAAATGTGACAGTGATCGTGCAACTACCACCTATATCCAAACCAGCTCCACAGTCATTTGTCTGGCTGTATGATGTTCCTGTTGCAACAATGGAAGTGATAGTAAGTGCAACAGTTTCTGTGTTATTTACTGTGATCGTATCTGTATTAGTGCTGCTAACAGCTTTATTTCCAAAATTAATGACAGTCTTGTCCAGATTCACGTCCGGCTGTCCTGCTGCTATGCCAGTACCGCTTACTTCTATTAATTGTGGCGAGTCTTCTGCGTCATCATTTATTTGAACATTGGTGGTGTATTCTCTTTCTGCAGTTGGCTCAAAGAAAACTTGTATTGTGCATGATGATGCTGCTTCTAATGTATCTCCACAATCACTGCTGACCCTGAATGCACTACCAAGAGGCGCTATGATATTTGATATATTTAATGTGTCACTGCCAATATTTCGCATTACCACATATTGCCAGCTAGATGTGTTTACGGTTTGATCACCAAAATCTAGAATATCTGTTGAGAGTGATACAATAGGAGCAATGCCTCTGCCATAGATGTCAGAGAATGCTGAACGGTTTTTAGAATAAAAATCATAATAATGAACAGTTAGACTTGAATCAAAATCGCGTTTCAGTGTGGGATTAAAAATTACCGGGATAATACATGATTCTCTAGTTCGGATGGTTGCCCATTCACAATCACTTGTATCGACTGTAAAGTTTTCATTGTCTCCGATATAGATGTCGGTGATGTTTACAGAAAACACATAACTGGTATTTGAAACCTCGATGTTAGTGCAATCTGATTCTTGTCCGACTCTTGTATCTGAACAATTAAGCGGGCTTGGAGTGATTTTGAGTTTTGCTTCAGCAAGGTTGGAAAAGGCAAGTAAGGCTAAGACCAGAAAAGACAAAAAAATACTTTTTGTTTTCATAATTCTCCCCATAATTATT
>CAZLRI010000308.1:0-3206 GCA_964561745.1 uncultured Pseudobdellovibrionaceae bacterium
TTTACTGGATTCCTGCCTGTGCAGGAATGACAAAAAAGAGCAAAAAAGCAATTGCGACACAGTCTCGAAAGAGGGAATTTCATTTTTATTTTCCAAAAAGTTTTTTTATTTTCGGCATAAGCCTGTACATTCCTATGTAACAAGGCGAAGCAATAAAGATAGATGAATATGTTCCGCTAATAAATCCAACTATCATAGCAAAGGCAAAATCGTGCAAAGTCCCACCGCCCTTAAAAAAGATTGCGAACAATACAAACAAAACCATTAAAACAGTTATTATTGTTCTTCCTAATGTCTGATTAATAGAAAGATTAACTATATCATTAAGATTGTTAGAATTAATAAGATGCCGATTTTCCCTGATTCTGTCGTAGACAATAATTGTATCATTAATGGAATAACCAACGATTGTAAGCAAAGCAGCCAGCGTTGAAATATTAAATTCCTTATTAAGCAAAGAAAATGCACCCATTGTAATTATAACATCATGCCCTAAAGCAACAACAGCGCCGGGCGCAAAATAAAAATCAAATCTATATCCAATATAAATAAGCATTAGAAGCACAGAAAAGATAACTGCAAGCCATGCTTTCCTTCTTAATTCTTTACCAACTCTTGGCCCAACAGTTTCTTCAGATTCAAGAGTAACACTATTTGCACCCAGTTTTTCAGTTAATATAGATGTTATAGTTTCTCCAAGAACTGCATGTTCCTCAGGCAAACTCACTTTAACAACCATTCTGGAATCAGCTGGTTCTCCATATCTTACAACATCAGCTTCTCCTAAATTCTTTTCTCTTAAAATCTCCTTTATCTGATCTTCAGAAGTTGCAGTAGCAAATTTATAAGTGAGTTTCACACCACCCTTAAAATCAATACCATAGTTAAAACCCTTGGTAGCTATAACAACAACGCCGGTAATAACAAACACGGCAGATATTGCTATCATTAACCACTGGTATTTTATAAAAGGAAGATTAAATTTCAGTTTGCGCATTTTTATTACCTCTCATATACTAATGAGTTGCACCTTTCTCTTGATCAAAAGATAGTCATACATCATCCTAGTACATATTATAGCTGTATACATACTAACAAGAATACCGATTATAAGAGTTACTGCAAAACCTTTGATCGGACCTGTTCCAAAATTATAAAGAACAATTCCAGCAATCAAAGTTGTTAAGTTTGAATCTATGATAGCCCGCATTGCATTGTTGTAACCTGCCTCCACAGCGGTTTTAATAGTTTTCCCAAGCGCCAACTCCTCTTTAATACGTTCAAAGATAAGGACGTTTGCATCAATAGCCATTGCAAATGTAAGGGCAATACCTGCGATACCCGGCAAAGTAAGCGTTGCCTGAAAAAGAGTGAGTGCTGCCAGCAAAAACAGGGAATTAAATATTAGCGCAAAGTTTGCGAGCAAACCTGAAAATTTATAATAAACAAGCATGAATATTATAACAATCAAGGTTCCTATAATAGTTGCCATTATACCTTTATGAATTGAATCAGCGCCCAATGACGGACCTATAATGGTCTTTGTTTCTTCAGTTAACTGAGCAGGAAGAGCTCCTTCTTGTAATACAAGAGATAAGTCCTCTGCTTCCTTAAGAAGATCTCCGTACCCGCCATATCCTAAAGTAATCTGAGCCTGTCCACCAAGAATAGGCTCTCTGATTGATGGCGCCTTGGTTACAACGCCATCAAGAAGAATTGCCATCCTGCGTCCAACATTGTTTTTAGTTACTTCACCAAATGCCGTTGTTCCGGTTTGATCAAAAACAAGACTTACATATGGCTCATTGTTATGAACATTAACCTTTGCATCTTTTAACATCTCTCCTGTCACACCTGCTTTTCGATGAAGAAGATATGGGATACCACCTGTGATTTTTCTACTTATAGAATCATACTGAAGCTCATATGCTATTTCATCATCACTAGGAATTTTTCCTTTTAAAACTTCATTTAGTTTTGCAACTGTTTTGGATGAATAATCATCCGGGATTCCATTCTCTTTTTTTGCATCAGCTATCAACTGCTGTAGTTTTGCCTGCGGCACAGATTCATCTACAATCTTAAACTCCAGCTGGCCTGCTTTTTTAATAAGATTGATAGCCCTGTTAGGATCTTTTATCCCGGGAAGCTCCACTGCTATTCGGTTACTGCCAAGCCTGTGTATTGATGGCTCGGCAACTCCATATTTGTCGATTCTGTTTCTGACCTTTTCCAATGCCTGTTTTGATATCTGGTTTTTCAGATATTCATAATATTTATCAGTTAATCCAAACGACAAAGATATTTCACTGGAAGAAGCGCCAGACCTTCTCACAAGAAGATCTGAATATTGTTTATTCACATAATCTATAACTTTAGAAGCATCATCATCATTTTTAACATTGATCTGTATTGTATAATCACTTGGCTCCTGCCTTATTGTTAAGTCTTGAACACCTTCGGATGTAAGAGATCTTTTTAAATCATCGGTGATAAGATCAACCTTGTTTTGAACTGCTTTTGAAAGCTCAACTTCAAACTCAAGATAGATTCCACCTCTGAGATCAAGACCTAAATTGATCCACTTTGCCGGAAAGAAAGAAAAGTACCAAGGCACAGGGGTGTTTGTTTCAACAGCCAGATCATATCTGTCCCTAAAACCAAAAACAGTGGGGGTTATTAAGTAGATTGCCAATACTGTTAAAAAAGCAAACAGCGCAACCTTCCATTTCCAAGAAGTAGGCATAATATATCTCTTATGTTAAATTGTTAGCTCTGAGGTTGAATAGAAGCAATTGCTTCTCTGGTTAATTTAATTTTCATATTCTCTGAAACCTCAAGAGTGATTATGTTATCTGTGATACCGTGTATTGTACCATGAATTCCACCTCTGGTAACAACCTTGTCGCCCTTTTTCATTGCAGCTAACATATCACGATGTTTCTTCTGCTGCTTCTGCTGCGGTCTGATCATGAGAAAATAAAAAATTCCAAATATTGCTACAAGAGGTAGCAAACTGGAATACCAATTTCCCTGACCGCCACCTGTACCGCCTGATTGACCTGCCATTGCTAATACTGTTCCTAAAAAATACATTTAATACTCCTTTCTTCTTTCAATAAAATCTTTCTTAAAATCTTTAAACCTTCCCTCTTTAAGAGAGAATCGCGCTCGCTCTAACAAGTTAATATAAAAATGTAAATTAT
>CAZLRI010000309.1:0-3198 GCA_964561745.1 uncultured Pseudobdellovibrionaceae bacterium
CACCAGTGTTTGCCGAACTCTCACCATATAGATTTAATAAACTCGCGCTAGGGAGTGGTGGAAAATGAGGTTTTTGTCATCCCCGCGTCCGCCATAGGACGGATCAGCCTCTGGCTGAAAGGCGGGGATCCAGTGATTTCAATAGGTTCTGGATTCCTGCGAAAGTAGGAATGATATTTTCCACCATTCCCATCTAGTGCGGGATGACAAGTTTTAATGAAAAGTAGTTTTACCGACTATCTATAAATTCCCTAAAAGCTTCTTCTGTTGTTTTTTCCGGTATAAACAATTCTCTTTTCATCTTGGAATTATCCATCAGCCATGGATAGCGGATAAAATCAAGCTGTCCCGGGGGTGAGCCTATTAAATGCAATTTCCATAATAAAGTGGTGGCAGGATAAAGCAGCCAAAAGGGAAGTGCAATACGTCGTTTGCCTGCTATTAAAGCCATGTCTGAATATTTTAAGGTTCCATTTCCTGCAATATTGAATATTCCTCTTACATCTTTCTCTATTGCAGCAACAATGCATTTAGCCATGTCCAGCTCATGAATAAACTGAAAATCCGGATCTTTGGTTTTTCCATCTTCAAATATCATAGGTAATAACGGGAATTTCAGCATCTCAAAAAAACAGTTATCTGTATTTGGGCCAACAAAGAGGCATGGTCTTAAAATAACAAAGTTTGAATCAGGGCAATCGTGCATAAACTTTTGCGCTATTCGATCTGTTTCAGCTTTTAATCTTGAATATGAATAGGCTTTGTTGCCCTTTACAGGAGATGATTCAGTGTAAGGTTGTTGGCTGTCAGGGTGTGCGCCACAAGCAGCAGCACTGGACATAAATATTATTTTTTTGACTTTATGTTCTTTGCAGCATTCAAGAAAATTGAGAGATCCTCTTATAGCTATTTCATCTTCTTTGCTTTCATCATGCAGCGCATTAACAACAAAAGCCAGATGTATTGCCACATCTGGTTTTGCTTCTTCAAACAGTTTTGCCATTACTTTGGGATCTGTTACAGAGCCTCTTATAAAAAGTTCGTAGCTGCTTTCTCTTTCAGGAGATTTTATATCTATGCCAAATATTTTAATGCTGCTATCTTGCTTTAAGATAGAAACAACTGTGCTGCCTAAATATCCTGTTGAACCTGTGATAAGTATTTTCATTTGATTGTGTTAATTTTATATTCCCTTCCACTTTCAGCCAGAGGCTGATCCCCTCCAGAGGCGGGCAGGCGCTCTTTGGCGGAGTAGGGAGGGGGAAGGTAATCAGCCTTTTCCCTTTGCCAAAGTGATATGTTGCTGTGCCTGATATTTTCCTTTTTTATCTGCATAAGAAGTTGCACATTCTTCACTTGCCTGCAGGAATATCACCTGTCCGATCCCTTCATTTGCATATACTTTAGCCGGAAGACTCGTTGTATTTGCAATGGCAATTGTTGCATGTCCTTCCCATTCTGGTTCAAATGGAGTAACGTTTATCATTACACCGCATCTGGCATAAGTGGATTTCCCATAGCAAATTGTGATGATGTTGCGTGGTATTCGGAAATATTCCAGTGTTTGACCCAGTACATAGCTGTGTGGAGGTATCTCGCAGATATTGCCTTCAAAATCCTTAAAACAATTTTGTATGGCAAAATTTTTTGGATCAATTATCTTTGAATTATCTGGATGAAAGATTTTGAATTTGTCGCTTAAACGAAAGTCGTAGCCGTAAGATGACAATCCAAAAGAAATCCCTGCTCTGATCTGATCGCTTTCAAACGGTTCGATCATCTGATATTCCAGCGCCATGTTTCGTATCCATTTATCTGACTTTACCATATTTCCTCCAAATGTTGTTTTTGCTGCTAGTTCGTTTTTTTCTCTTGTTGCTTTTATTCATCTTTTGATACCATGTCAATGGAAAGGAATAGAAATAGGATATTGTTATGAGTAAAAAGACAAAAGTATTGATGTTGATGTTTGTAGGCATAGGTTTTGTCTGGATGTTGATGGTTTATAATTTTATAGCACTTCCGTTTACCTTTCAGCTGAGATATTTTAAGCCGTATCGCACTGCTTTTATGGATCGCTATCAAGCTGATGATCCAATTCAATATAAGTGGGTTGATTTGAAAAAAATCTCTCCTAATCTAAGAAATGCTGTTGTGTTTTCAGAAGACGGGAATTTTTTTGAACATAATGGTTTTGATACTGAAGCAATAAAGAATGCAATTAAGGAAAACTGGAAGAGGAAAAGGTTTGCGTTTGGCGGTTCAACCATCTCGCAACAGCTTGCAAAAAATTTATATCTCTCAGCTTCAAAAAATCCACTTCGTAAAATCAGGGAGTTTTTTATAGCATTAAAGTTGGAGCGAGAACTTTCAAAAGATCGTATTTTGGAGCTGTATTTAAATGTGGTGGAGTGGGGCAAGGGAATATATGGGGCAGAGGCTGCATCAAGACATTATTTTGGAGAGCCTGCTGCATATTTAAATAAGGAACAAGCTGCATTTTTAGCTGCGATCCTGCCAAAGCCAAGATTTTATGATAAACATAGAAATGGTACTTATTTGGGTAACCGGGTGGATTCTATTGGTTCTAAATTGTAATTATCTATAAATACATGACTTTTATTGACATAAATTGATATGCATGGTAGGTCGGCATACTCAATAATTGGCAATTCTGAAATTGTCCCCATCGTCTAGAGGCCTAGGACACCGCCCTTTCACGGCGGTAACCGGGGTTCGAATCCCCGTGGGGACGCAAAAATTGTGAGATGGTAGTTTTTTTGCCATCTCACAATTTTTTTATGTTTTCTGGTGGTTCGAACCTTCCGCCAAAGGCGGATGGGGAGTACACAGCTCTTGGGAAAGCGGTCGTGAATTTTACGACTGGTTTCATTAGAGATGTGGATCCACGGAGTGCTCGCCAAGAGATTTTATTGGCGAGCGTTTACGAAGGGGAATCCCCGTGGGGACGCAAGGCTGAAAAAAGGCTTTTTGCTTTTTTTCAGCCCTTTGTGTTTCCATGAGATGAGAACCACCGCCGAGAGGAGAATTATTCTATGAATGTGGATTAAGGACACCTGACCCCGAATGTACGTACGAAGTCCTATCAAACTCCTAATTTTTGAGTAGTTAAAGCGATTACCGGACATGTGTTGTCTCAGTTTCGAAGCAATTAAAGGAAGGACAGATTAGAGGGAT
>CAZLRI010000310.1:0-3187 GCA_964561745.1 uncultured Pseudobdellovibrionaceae bacterium
AGAGGTATAATTAAGTTGGGGGAAGGGGAAATCGGTGGTAAAGGAACAGGATTTATTAATGCACAAAAAATATTAAATGATAAAAAGTCTGGTTTTCAGCCAGAAGCTCTTGTTGACAATATAGCATTTCCTCAGACAGTTCTTGTCACAACAGAATTTTTCAGCCGCTTTGTTGAAGATAATAAATTAAAATCAATGATTGAAGAAGTTGAGCACGGTCCTCATAACGAGGCTAGTTCAGAGCAGCTAAAAAATGCTATTCTAGAAGGTTCATTTACAGAGGAAATGAGTCGTGACTTATGTTCGATCTTGGATTCATTTCCCAACCCCATTGTAGTTCGTTCGTCTTCATTGCTGGAAGATCAGAAAGGAGCTGCTTTTGCTGGCAAATATGAGTCGATATTCTTAGGTAATCAGGGAACAAAGATGGAAAAGGAGGGCGCTTTTCTCAATGCTGTGAAAAGGGTTTACTCCTCTACATATAATCCCAGTGCGATTGCCTATCGTCATAAACATGGTTTTTTACAGGAAAATGAACAGATGGCGCTTTTAGTTCAGGAGGTTGTTGGAACCAGATACGAAAAATACTATTTACCTGCTATGGCTGGTGTTGGTTTTTCACAAAACGGCTATTGTTGGAACAAAGAGATTAATAAAAGCGATGGCTTGGTTCGGTTGGTTTTTGGTTTAGGAACCAGAGCTGTTGGTAGAGGATATGTTAGATTGTTCTCCCCCACAAAACCTTCTATGAGGCCTGAGGGAACAGAGGTTAATAATATTCAGAAGTGTTCACAGAAAAATGTTGATGTTGTTGATCTGGAACAGAATGTTTTAAAAACAGTTCATTTCAGGGAGCTTGTTCAAGATGGTTTTAAATGTTTTCCAGGTTCTCAGCCAATGATATCTTTGCGGGATGGCGCACATTTATACAGGCCAATTTCAAATCTTTGGAATTCCCAACATATACAGATTTTAACGATGGATGGTGTTTTATCGTCTTTATGGATGAATCTTGATATTGCTAAAACATTGGAATGTCTTCTTAAGGGGCTGGAAGAGAATCTGAAATATGCTGTTGATGTTGAATTTGCTGTTAATTATGATTTTGAGAAAAATAAAGCAAATCTTTATATTTTGCAGGTCAGGTCTTTATCTGAAAAAGAGAATGGAAAACCTGTGTCTATTCCTGATTTGAAAAATGAGGATCTTATTTTTTCTATAAAAAGCAATATACCCACCGCATATGTGCCTGATATTGAGTATTTGGTTTATGTAGATGATATTGCTTATCATAATTGGCCATATAGGGAAAAGCAAAGTGTGGCGCGCGTGATAGGCAAACTCAATGAAGCATTAAAAGGGAAACGTTTTGCCCTAATAGAACCTGGTAGATGGGGGTCATGGAATCCAGAGCTTGGTGTTCCTGTTAATTATGCTGAAATATCAAATTGTGTTTTGCTTGTGGAAATTGCTAGGCGGTGTGCAACATATGTTCCTGAAGTGTCGTTTGGTTCACATTTTTTCAGGATCTTATAGAAGATAATATTGCTTATTTCCCTGTTTATCCTGATGAGCCAAATGTTGTGTTTAATGAAAATATTTTTAGGAAAAAATCAGAGTTTAATAAGCTTTTGACAGATGAGTATTATAAACAGTTTGATAAATTAGTTAAAGTCATTCGTGTTTCTTCTATTCCCAAAAAGGTTTCAGTAAAAGCTGTATTAAATGGAGATGAGGGGCGGGCTGTTGTGTATCTTGAATAAACTTAAATTTGTTTTAACGTTAAAACAGACTAAAGATTTTTTATGAGTATATTAACTATTTTCCTGATAGCGACTGGTCTTGCAATGGATGCGTTTGCTGTGTCTGTAAGATAGTATTGCAGCATATGTTATGTAATTTTGTCTAATATGAAAAAAATAGTTCAGAGCAAAAGAAAATTTGGATATTATAGAAAATTAAATCCTGCGCAGAAACGCATATATGACAAGAGCGATGCTATTGAAAACGTTATGTTGCCTCAGGCAGGGCGGTTTAATAAAGTTATTGCAGATTTAGAAAAAGCTTTGGATTTAGATGATCTTTTGCTAACGCAAACCGCCTCCAAACGTCTTGTTGATGGATTATGTTTAGTGTTTAATGTCCCTCATATTCATGTGCATGTTTTGGGTAAAAGACCTTCTACAAGATCATCTGAATTGCATGGATTGTATGAAGCTGGTGAAGGAAAGCCAACAAAGATTAGCGTGTGGATGCGCACAGCAAAAAAGAAACAGGTTGTTGCATTTCCAACTTTTTTGAGAACCATTATTCATGAATTTCTTCATCATCTTGATTATGAATATTTTAAACTTCAGCATTCATTTCACACTCAAGGATTTTATCAAAGAGAATCCAGACTGACTAGGGATCTAAAAGCGAAAAAGAGAACCACTGTATAGAGTGTGATTTTCAATCTTTCAAAAATAAAGAACATCTGTTTTTTAAAACACCAACTATTTCCTGATGTAATTTTGAATAAAATGGCTGTTTCATATAATGAAGAGTCACATTGAGCGTGTATGGCTTAAAGCCAGATATAACTTTAATTGGCATTGCCGGTGCAATTAAATGTTTTGGCATCACAGCCCTTCCAATTCCATTAATCACAGCATCTATGATTCCATAGCAGTCTGACA
Source organism: uncultured Pseudobdellovibrionaceae bacterium (assembly GCA_964561745.1). GTDB lineage: Bacteria > UBA10199 > UBA10199 > 2-02-FULL-44-16 > DYJF01 > CAZLRI01. The sequence continues at coordinate 2,679 of CAZLRI010000310.1, forward strand.
TATAGGCGCGTTTGTATTTTGGAAAAGATCTCTGGGCTTTGAAAAAATTTTCAGTAGCCATGTCTTCTGAATTGTTATCCAGATAAACATCTTTTGGAGTAGTGTGTTTTTTGCTCTCAATGACCACATATTTTTCATGTCCCAGTATGGTGGTTTCAAGATCATGGCGTTCGATCTTGTAGTCCATGATGATGATATCAGCTTCGCTACGATAAAGGATCAAAGGCAACTCTTTCATGGTTTTGCAGATGAGTTGAGTTTGTATCTTTGGGTGTTCCCTGAGCAATGGTGCAAGGCTTGGAATAATCACTGATCGTAACACAGATGAATAGGACGCTATCCTCAGCACGCCTGCTATAGCTCCCGCAAAACAAAATGACCGATTGTAGCAATGGGAGGTAGCTTCACACAGAAAGGTTGTCAAGGGGTTCACCCGCTTCGCGGCGACGAAAGCCGCCCTTGACAACCTTTCTGTGTGAAGCAAAATGTCCCCTAATGGAGGTGAATGG
>CAZLRI010000311.1:0-3187 GCA_964561745.1 uncultured Pseudobdellovibrionaceae bacterium
TCCAGTTAGATCTTTTTCTTTACGCACCTCTTGTTTTATTTCCCAAGGGATTGTATCCCGCGATCCATGTTTGGAAGAATTTTTTTTCAGATGTACTTGTAAAGATTTTATAATATGAGAGCGCCCTACAATATGCGGCACAATATGTTTTATAAATTGTTTTGTAGAACCCTCACCTGTCAGATAAAGAGCATAGCCTAGTTTGCGCGTGCCTTGATACTTAAAACTTTTTTTAGCTAATCTTGTTATAATACCAAAACGAATCAACAACATTTGCACTTGTTTTGATAGCTTTATTGATGAACTTGCATAAAAAGGAACTGTATTTCCTGATCCAAAAATAAAACCATCTCCGGACCAAAGCCTGCCGAGAAAAAGAGCTATTTGGGGATTTGTTAAAGAAAAAATTTCTGGAGGTATTTCCTTATTATTAGCTTTCTTCCCTAGCAATCCTAATTTCTGAGCCCAAATAAAAGCGCCAGATCGTCTTGAAGGATAACGAGACTTAATCCCGGTATTAACACAAACTTCCTTTCTCCCATCTTTTCGCCTATAAATTCTAGCATTTGTATTTGGAAACTTTTTAATATGCTTAACAAAGTCTTCAATAAGAAGATTGTCGTTATTATAAAAATAAAGCGAATTAGGATGACAGGTGTTTCCCTCTGAAAGCAACCATGCCAAACTGATAACCTCATATGTAGGCCAACGTTTTTTCCCAGTAGTAGGAATTATGCGAGGTGCAGCAATGCGATCACCAACTTTGAGATCTGCTAACTTTTTCCATCCATTAATGGTTAAAAAAGGATGATTACCAGTTGCTTGAATAGTATGCCCAAGGTGCGTTTTAAGGGAAAAAACCTTCTTGCGACCATTTGATATTAGAGCAGCAATCTTACCCGGCACTATACGATAGTTTTCGTCACAGCTGAAAGTTTTCCGAATAGTTTTCCCTTTTATTAAATCGTTTATAGTAAATATCTCTCCATTTTCAAAATTGATTAACTCTGTTTCCTTAACCACACATTTATTAAATCCATATTCCGCAAACTTTTCTATGAGATCAAATAACTTTTCAGCCTTATTTTTAGAGATTTTATTTTTAACACAACCAGCAACAAAGCGTTCCTTCTGCATAGCCATCTCAGCTGCTTTTTTCTTTCCCATGGCGCGTCTTAATATATCAGCTTCGCCAAGAGAGAAGCCGGCAAGCTTATTGGCTATCTGCATCACCTGTTCCTGATATACAATAACTCCGTAGGTATCCTTTAATATAGATTCAAGCTCCGGAATATCATAAACAATTTTTCTTTTTCCATGTTTGCGGTCAATAAAGTCATCAACCATGCCACTTCCAAGCGGACCCGGTCGGAACAAAGCAACAAGAGCCACAAGATCTGCAAACACATTGGGTTTAAGGCGGGTAACAAGATCTGTCATCCCCGAACTTTCAAGCTGAAAAACACCGGCAGTGTCGCCATGAGATAGCTGGGAAAAAACCAGAGGGTTATCCAAAGGCAAAGCATTGATCTCAATTTTATTGCCGTGCCTTTTTTCAATAAATTTTATCGCATCATCTATAACAGTAAGCGTCTTGAGTCCGAGAAAATCAAATTTCACAAGTCCTATCTTTTCAACCGCCTTCATATCAAACTGAGTTACAACTTCATCCCGTTGCCCGACATATAAAGGGAGAAATTCGCTTAAAGCCTTATCTGATATAACAACTCCGGCTGCGTGTGTTGAAGCATGGCGCGGAAATCCTTCAAGTGATTTTGCAATGTCAATCATCCGCTTAATCTTCTTATCTGATTTCATTGCCTCGCCAATTTTGGGTTCTATCTTAATAGCCTGTTCCAGCGTCATGTTTAATGTTGCTGGAATCAACTTTGCTATTCTGTCAACTTCACCGTAAGAGATACCCAGCACCCTTCCAACATCGCGCACAGCAGCCCGAGCTTTCATTTTCCCAAATGTAATGATCTGCGACACATTGCCATATTTCTCTGATACATACTGGATTACCTTGTCACGCTGTCGCATGCAAAAGTCGATATCCATATCAGGCATGCTTATGCGTTCAGGATTGAGAAATCTTTCAAACAAAAGACCATGAACAAGCGGATCAATATCTGTAATTTTCAGGCAATATGCTACAAGAGAACCAGCTGCAGAACCACGCCCCGGACCGACTGGAATCCCTTCTTTTTTTGCATATCCAATAAAATCAGCAACAATAAGAAAATATCCGGCAAAACCCATGGACTTTATCAGCTCCATCTCCCAGTTAATCCTGTCTGTGTACTCTTTTCTTAATAAAGCTTCATCTTTGTCTTTGCCATGAGATGCTAAGATAATCTTCCATCTGTCGTTCAATCCATCTATTGTATTTTGTTCCAGATATTCAGCAAGATTGCGGTTTTCAGGAGGAATAAATTTTGGAAAATGATAAGTCTTAAAATCAAACTCCAGATTTAATCTTTCAGCTATAGCAATTGTATTGGAAATGGCTTCAGGATAGTCTTTGAACAAAGTTTCCATCTCTTCAGCGGATTTTAAATAAAACTGATCGCTATCAAATTTTAGCCGGTTCTCAGCATCGATTGTAGTGCCGGTTTGAATGCATAAAAGCGCGTCCTGAAGAAGCGCATCTGTTTTATCCAGATAATGAGCATCATTTGTAGCTACAAGAGGAATTCCAGCTTTCTGTGAAATTATCTCAAGCCCCTGATTGATCTTGCTTTGCCCTTTTATCCCATGATCCTGAAGTTCCAGAAAAAACCGGTTATTATCAAAGATTAAAGCCATGTCTTTGGCTAAGGCAAGTGCTTCTTCAAATCGATCAGAGAGCAACAGTTGAGGAACCTCGCCTTTTATACAAGCTGACAGACATATAAGCCCTTCGCTGTGTTCTTTTAAAATATCCTTATCTATTCGTGGTTTATAGTAAAAACCTTCTAAATAACTTGAACTGATGAGCTTGCAGAGGTTTTTATACCCTTCGCGATTCTTGACCAAAAGGGTGAGATGAGAGAGATGCCCTTTTCCATGCACGTTCCTGTCGAATCTGGTACCCCTCGTGGGCACATAGACCTCACAGCCAATACAGGGTTTGATCCCCGCTTTTGACATGGTCTGATAAAACTCGATGGCACCGAAGATATTGCCATGGTCCGTAATGGCCAAA
>CAZLRI010000312.1:0-3172 GCA_964561745.1 uncultured Pseudobdellovibrionaceae bacterium
ATACCACTTTGATCTGCCCATTCTGCGATCTGTAATGCTCGGCTCATGTAAAACTCTGCCGTTCGATGGTTGAGGAAGTAACCATCATAATCTTTGGTTCCGACCCAAGCGCAAAAAGGTATTCCTCTATCTGAGAGATAAAGCATTATTTCAAATGAGTGGAAGTCTACGTCCTTGGGTACTGATACAGACAATGAAATTCCTTGCTCTACCAGAAATTCATGAAGAGGCTGTCCATCTTCATTTACAGGAGCTTCTAGCATCATATGCATTGCTTGTGTTCTTTGTGCTGGAGAGTTACCGTGCCACTCTAGGGGAAATTCCATAAAGAGTACGGTGCTTGTCGGATAGGTACAAGTTTCGAGATTAGCTGGCTGAAATGTTTCGGTCATAGTAATATTATATCAGCTGTTCCTTTGTTACAGCAATATAAAGGGGTGAATACGATCGTTTGGGAGTAGTAAGATAAATAGTGAGTGGAGGGGTGGGGTACCTAGACATCTAAATTGACATTTCCTTGTATTAACAGCGTTTTTAGCTTGCAGAGCTCTTGGAAAATGTGGTTCGACAACTCACCCTGCGGGCTCAATTTTCCTTTTGTACTAGGATATCCCGGGGTAATCGTTCTTATTTTTGAGGTAGTGTTCGATGAACTCGTCAACATCTGTCTCCATCGATTCCACGTAGGTGCCACGCTTAAATGGTTCTGATTTTCAAGCTTTTTCTCTTTTATCTCCTGAACTTTTCCTTCGTCCAGATCAAGCTCACGAATGAGGCTTTCGAGCACCTCGTAAATGTCAGCAATCTCTTCTTCGATGTTAGTTTCATTAGAATTAGTTAACTTTTGAACTTCCTCCTGTAGTTTCTTCTTCATCTCTTTTTCAAACTCTTCCTTTGTGAGCTTCATAACTTTTGGTATCTCACCGTTTTTTCTCACGCGCTCAATTATTTGGTGACGAATGATTTTTGTGTATTTGAATTTTCGCATACAGATGATTATACACGTAATGAGGAATATAGTGAGCCGGGTGGTGGGGTACTCAGACGCTGAAATTCAAACTCTCCTTTTAAAACAGCCTTTTTATCCTCTTCAATTCATTAACTTTTGTGTGTTCATGGTTTTGAACCTATACAGAAACCTAAGAGATCGTTACCTGCTTCAAAAACCTGGGGAATAGCTTGATTTTCTCTGCGTCGGAAGTCCTGTGTAAAAAAGGACTTACATCCTTTACTAGATTGTCCCAATTATAAGAGTTAATGTTGCTCTCGAGCTCTTTTCTTATCAGATTCCAATCATCAGTTCCAAATTTTTTCCTTAGAAATTCCACATCAGGTTTTGTGTTTTGAAGTAAAAACATCGTATCATAGAAATCTCTACCTTCGGCTGTTTTTCTTTGAGTAATTGTCCACAACTTTTGCGCAAGGATAACTTCTTTTGGTGTAATTATTATCTGATCAAAAATATCAAACTTGTCCAGAATGAATGTTTTTGTGTCGTAAGTTACTTTCTGATCAAAAGTATCAAGCTGGATGAGAATCTTTTCGCTTTCCAGAGGAGAAAGTCCTTCTTCAAAAAGGATCTTTGGAAATTTGATATAGCAATGAAAGGCAAGTTTCTTAAATTCCCTAAGTTCAACTTCATATCCGTTGAGTTCAAGTTCCTTCTTTACATGATTTGAAAGTTCCTTAAACTCTTCGTAAGTAAGATTTTTGTTGTCAAAGTCGAGATCTTCGGAAAAACGGTTAGATTTGTAAACAATCCTTAGACAGGTTCCTCCAAGAAAAGAAAGCTTCAACCCAATTTTATGCTTATAAATGATACTCAGAATTTGATACTGCAAATATTCTCTTAGTAAACCTCGATCAAATTTATGAAGATCGCTGGGATACTGTTTTTTAATTTCGTCAATGCTAAGCATTTTTGTCAATATAGCGAATTAAAGAATCTGCCCTTTGGTTTAGCATTTCGTTTGAAAATATCCTCAGATACTTCTTAAGTAACTGTAGATCTAATAGGTCGTGAAGAATCTCTGGATTGAAACGGAGAGAGTCGAAATCTTCCTCGGTAATAACATTGGAATTCAAGTAAAGGTAATCCAGGATTAATTTTTCCGGACTTGCAATTCTGATACCGATGTTTTCATGCTCGAGTAACTTATATCCCCAGAAAAGCTCAGGCTTAATTGATTTGTAGATAAAAGTCCCAAAATCCGTTGTAAAGCTATTCGTCTTCCTTGTTGTTAATGCTGTAATTTGTAAAACAGCTTCAGGAATTATTCCGTAATGGTTTAATGCTGATTCGAGTGAGATGTAAGATGGCACGTATATTCTGTTAGATATGATATAGAGATCTAAATCACGTAATTCCTGGTCAGAAAAGGTGTAGTACTTATTCCGGATCTTTTGTACATAACCCTGATTCTCCCAGTCGTACAAAGTTTCTTGTCTAAAGTTAGGAAACAAGGCATAAATATCCTGTAATGAGAAGATTTTCTGCGACCTTAGCCTTTCTTTCACGGCGAGTATTTTCATTTCCGTTTCCTACGGTAAAACGTATATTATGGAAATATTGTACATATTTGGGGATATATTGTAAAGACATATGTCTATATGTCTGGGTAGAATTCTAAGTATTCAGTAATACCAGGTCAAGGTCAAAATTCAGATTCTCTCTTAACAATAGCTTTCTTGTTTTTTCTCAACTCCTTAATAAGGCGGTTTGACAACTTATTCTGCGGTCTCAATTTGAATGCGTAAAGATTGAATATTTGTATATCACTAAACTTTTCTCTCTTTGTTGATAAAAGGAAAATTCTTCCTACGTTTCTGATCTTGATGCTATTTTTCTTATTTGATGGGTTTATTTGCGGTTCAATTCTCTTAAGGGGTGCCGGTTTATAGTTTGCTGGACGGTTGTCTGATATAATTGATACATGAGTGAGAAAGCTGGTGTTCTGGGTTTAAGTACTGAGTTGCATCAAGAGCAAGCTGAAGCAACTTTAGCTTCCTTTCGAAATGGAAGAGACTTTTCTGATTTGAACGTAGGGGAACCTATCGGTGATGGGTATATTGCGACTGTCTATTCTCTAGCAGGTGCAACGACGTACCAAGGCGGTGTCCTGAAAGGATTAGAAGGGGATCCCTTGTTGCTTCAAGGAATTGGGTTATACAG
>CAZLRI010000313.1:0-3171 GCA_964561745.1 uncultured Pseudobdellovibrionaceae bacterium
AGGAAGGGTTGATGCTCCATGTTGAACAACGCCGCCAATTTTAAAATTTTCTCTTGCAACATCTCCCAGTTTTTCAAGGGTATCAAGGTCCATTTTAACTTTTGCAATTGATCCATTGGCAAGAACAACACCTCCGTGCGTTGTTCCGGTTTGTATGGAGACTTTTGACAGACCTGCAGGCGTATTCTTAGTGTCAAGGCTCATGATTCCGTTAAACCCTTCAATAAAAAAGTTTAATTCTTCTTCTGTGCTGTTGCTGCCTCCAACTTCGCCGATTTCACCGCCAATAGATATTGTGATATTTTTAGGTTCTAATGATCTTATAAATTTAGCTAGTTCTGCAGTAATGGTAAAATTAGGTTTTTGTTGATCTGTTATTTCAGATTTTGAAAGGTCAACAAGCGTTGAAGCATCTATATCAATATTATAGAAACCCGCGGTTATGGCTTCTTCAATAAGTTGTTTTAATGAAGCAAGCTCTGCTTTTGGATCTTTAGCAAATTTTTTTGCATTAACCTGAAAATGATCTCCCTGAATAAAGACAGGACCTTTGTAATTCTCTTTTAGGGCAGCAGCTAAAACGCATGCTACAAATTCATCAGGTTGTTGATAGGTGTATTGAATCTCTGATTTTGCAATTTCAAAGATACATGCGCTTGCATTAAGACGCGTAAGTGTTTTGAAAATTGTGCTGGCAATATCGTAAGTCATACCACGGAGGTTTATAGCAGGAATGGTCATTCCCTCCCATTTATCATAAGCCCTTGCAATATAAAAATCATGTATTGATGCTGAAGGGCAACCCAGCTGCTGGGATGCATTCCATATGACCCGCTGGGATGTTTTTTTAGTGGTTTCATCACTGGAGAAAACCGCATTCCAGATGAGTTTATTAATTGTGTCATTTCTGAATCTTCTCTCATCTAATATAACCAATTCATCATCCTTGATGTCAAATACACTAACGCAGGTGTTTTTTAGTTCTTCGATTGAATTCCAAGATTCCATAAATTTCCTCCAAATCTAGTGCTTCGACAATTTAATTAACATCTATGTTGATCCATGAAAGTTAAATTGATCGAGCACTTGTGTCTTTCCTTAAGGGAAAGATAAAATTACCAGAGACCTAGTGCCCAACAGCATTCTTACAAAAACAAATATTTTAAATTATAATTTTCTATTATATCTCCACAAGATACTATTGTTTATAGTAATTAAAAAACAAGATGTAGGAAGTTAATTTAAGTTAGTTTTTTTGCGAAGAGTTTTTTCTTAAGCTCTTTTTCTACAACCGGATGTATCATCCCACAACCACTCCCTCCAAATGATATTATCTCCTTAATAAAGGAAGAACTTAAATGAGCATATTTGCCTTCAGTCATCATATAGATAAATTCGATATTTGGATCCATTGTCCTGTTTGCTAAAGCCATTTGCGACTCATATTCATAATCGCTCATATTTCGAATGCCTCGTATGATGGCACTAACATTTCTTTTTTTTGCATAATTTACAAGTAATCCATCAAATGAGTCAACCTCCACATTATCGCATCCTTTAAATATTTCATGCAGCTGAGAGAATCTCTCCTGTGGAGTAAATATAGGTTGTTTAGTAGTGTTTATCGCTACAGCAACTATCAGTTTATTGAATATCTTTAAGCCGCGTTCAATTACGTTTAAATGTCCATTTGTAATAGGATCAAAACTGCCCGGGCATATTGCTATTTTACACATGGTCTAACTTATTGAACATATTTAATGATTTCGGTCAAGCGTAGTGTTTTTGACCTATTGAAGCAATACTATATTAGTCAAAATTTAATACAATGCTTTCACCATGTGGGACAATGTGGACATTATCTTTTATAAGAGGTTCTTGTTCAATTACCTGTTCCAATTTTTTTATAGGTTCAGAAAGAGCCTCAAGTGACAGAGAGAACGTGCCCCATCTAAGAGGTGTCATATGTTTTGCATTTAAGTCTTTGAAAGCAAAAATGGCTTGTTCTGGATTTAAATGAAGATTTTGCATTAAACATTTAGGAGAATAACCTGAAATTGGTATAATGGCTAAATCTATATTTGAGATTTTGCCGGTTTCCTTAAAAAGATCACTATAATTTGAGTCAGCAGAATAGAAGACATTAAGGTTGTTTTTCTGAATAATATAGCTGTTCGATTTTCTGGAAAATATATTAGATATAATTCCAGCTTGTTCAGGTTTTGCAATAGCTGTAATTTTTGTTCCACAGGGCAGTGTATGAGTTGCAAATGAGGAGAGCTCTATTATTGGATTTGATAAAAATTTTGTAAGCTTTGTATTACATTTTTCAGGTACGATAATAGGTATGTGCCTTGAAATATATTTATAACTGCTTATGTCCAGATGATCAAAAGAAGTATCACTAAGGAGTATGACATTAATATCGTTTAATTTATCCAAAATAGAATTAATTGGAGAGTGTCTTTTAAAAAAGAACTTGAGACGTTTTGAAAAATTCGGGTCTGTTAATAACTTTGTGTTATTAATATTAATGAGGGTGGTTGCGTGACCGATATATTTATATGATATGGTTTGATTCATAGTAAAAACTATATACAAAGTTTTAAAATAAATGTCTATGTAGGTTTTTCTAACCTTTGCAAAGATTAGAAATTTTAATTTTGACAATACATCCCCCCCTTGTTAGAAGCACTGCAATTCATTGAAATGGGTTCTGATTTCTTAGTCTTTAGAATTTAAACCAAAAATTATAATAGTACTTAACTATATTTTTCAATGTTTGATAATACTCTACTTTTTAGACCAACCTATGCATTTGTCGATCTATCGGCAATAGCTCACAATTTTAATGTGCTTCAATCAATGGTGCCATATAAGGTAGGTTTATTGGGCATGGTAAAGGCTGATGCCTATGGGCATGGAGCGATTGAGGTTTCAAAGGTCTTGTTAAAATGTGGAGCTTGTGCACTTGGCGTTGCAACAGTAGAGGAGGGGATTGAACTTAGGGGGTCGAAAATAGATGCTCCAATTTTGGTTATGGGTGGGCTGATGGGAATGGGCGGGTCAGCTGCTGATGAAATGGTTAAGGCAGACCTTACGCCTGTTATTCATAGCGTTGGTGTGGTTAATTGTTTGGAAGATGCAGCAGCTAAAGAAAAGAAACTGATG
>CAZLRI010000314.1:0-3169 GCA_964561745.1 uncultured Pseudobdellovibrionaceae bacterium
GGACGGATCAGCCTCTGGCTGAAAAGGAGGGGAATTAATATCGTGAATGCCAAAAGTTGCCTCAACTTATTGAGAAGTTACGAAAAATTGTGTATTATCTGGTGCTTATTTAAGTCCAGAATGGGGTTAAGTTTTTATAAGTTTTCTCAGTTTTTCTAAATTTTCTTTATCATTTGCTTCAGCATCTTTGCCTTTTGGAGTTTCCAGTACCATAGGTATAGTTAAAAGACTAGGATCGTTTAATATATTGCTAAAACCTTTAAGTCCGATCTTTCCTTCTCCAATATTTACATGTCTGTCAAGGCGGCTTGATAAATCACCTTTTGAATCATTGAGATGCATGGCGCAAAGATATTTTCTGCCGATTATTTTATCAAACTCTTCCCATGTGGTTTTATAGGTTTTGTTATCTCTTATATCGTAGCCTGCGGCAAATCCATGACAGGTATCAAAACACACGCAAACCCTATCCTTATTTTCCACGAGTTCTATTATTTTAGCTAGTTCTTCAAACCTTGATCCAATTGATGATCCGCTGCCAGCAGTATTTTCCAAAGCAATTTTACTTTTAAAATCAGGAGTTTTATCAAAGATTATATTTATGGATTTTGCTATTCTGTTAATGCCTGCTGCAATAGATGTTTCTTTATGTGATCCCGGATGCAGCACAACAAAGGGGAGGCTTAAGAAATCTGCTCGTTTTAGTTCTCCCATCATTGCAATAATGGATTTTTTTAAAAGATCTTTTTCAGGTGAAGCAAGATTAATGAGATAAGTTGAATGTGCAAAAGCAATTTGAATATTTCCCTGTTGCATATTTGAAAGAAATGATTTTGCCTGATCCGAAGATATGTCTTTTGATTCCCACCTTTGATTACTTCCTGTGAATATTTGAATAGCTCTGCAACCAAGTTTTGCACCGATAATTGGTGCATTTTCAATTCCGTTGCTTATTGAACAATGAACGCCGAGGACATATTTTTTTTCAGATTGTTGCATGGTTGTTCCCCTTAATACATATAATTTGGAACACATAATAACAAACTTGGATAAATATTCAAATAAACTATCATTTTGGTTGTTTATTCTATCTTTTTGATAAAAGCTGCAACGAATAACACCTTGATATTATTAATGATTTTGCCCATAAATTTTGGCATAAAACTTGCTTTGTTAACGTGTGGTAATTGGTTGGGGAAAAGGAAAGGGGTAAAACATGAAGAAAATATTGGTCGCACAAGCAGTTGTTATTCTTGTATTACTAGCCTCCTGTGGGATGGGAACTCAGAGCGAGGTTGCTGACAGTGAAGGATCTTCACTAAATGTCTGCGAAAATGGCTGGGTTCAGTCTATTGTTCCTGAAAATGGGGCAACAGAAATAGGGTTAAGTTCTGATATAATAATTACAGCGAAAGAAGGCGTTGATATATCATTTATTGATGATGCGAGCATTATTGTAAGTGATGTTAATGGTGATATTTCAGGTGAGGTAATAAAAGATCCTGAAACAAATACTATAAAATTTTCAGCAACTGATTCATTTTCGCAATCTTCAATTATCTTTATAGCTGGGCTGAATAATAAATGTGTTACTGAGGCAGCTGTTTTTACATCCTCATTTTCAACCATAGGTTCAGCAGAAGAAGCGCTTCCATATGTTCTCTCAATAACTCCGGCAAACGAAGCTATAGATGTTGGTTTAAATACCCAGATTAATATTTATTTTTCTGAAGATATAGATCCGGCGAGTATTGATAATATTCTTTTGCTTGATTCTAATGGAAATCAAATTGATGTTAGCAGATCTTATGATGATTTTTACAAAAGAGTTGTTTTAATTCCAGCTCATGATCTTTCTGAAAATATCACTTATACAGTTTTGGTTGTAGATGTTTTTGACATGCAGTCAAATAGAGCGGTTGGCGGTAGTTATGTTTTCACAACAGGTGTTTTGCCAGACCTTATTGCGCCATCAAATGTCTCTATTTCTATGAAAGATAATACAAGGGCAACAATTGAATTTGCAGCACCAGGAGATGATGATGTAAATGGCAAAGCAGCGCGTTACGAGTTTCGTTATAGTACAATGCCGATAGAAGATGATGATGATTTTGAAACTGCAACTCCAGTTGGTGGATTTCCCCTGCCTTTAGATGCTGGAACAAATCAGGAGTTTATTATTCCTAGTCTTGAAATCAGGGATTATTATATTGCGATAAAAGCTTATGATGAAGCAGGAAATATCTCAGGCTTTGAAGATCTTTTAATTCATGTGATGCCAGATGTTGTAAAAGTTGCGGAGCTTTCAGATAATCGTGCTGAATATGATAATGCTGCAAAAAGTATTGTCGGTGGTTGTGATATTAATAATGATGGATATGACGATGTTATAGTTGGTGCGCCACTTGATGATGCTTCAGGTGCAGATACCGGCAAGGCTTATGTTTATCTTGGAACGAGCGGTGTTATCGGAGGAGATACTGCCAGTGCAGATATAGTTATTAATGGTATAGACAGCCACTTATCAAGCAATAATGATTATTTTGGAAACAGTGTTTCGTGCGGAGATTTTAACGGAGATGGATTTGATGATATTGTTATTGGCGCAAACCTTGAAGATACAAATAATGGAACAATATATTCTGCAAATTCCGGTGCTGTTTATATGTTTTATGGAGCAGAGAATATAGCAGCGAATATTGAATTAAACGCTCTTGATGCTGATGTTGTTTTTCAGGGCAGGACTGCTGCTAACCAGTTTGGAAGGCAGATAGCAATGCTCGGAGATATTAATCAAGATGGAAAGAGCGATTTGGGTGTGCTTGAACCATATGGCGAATATCTTTTGGCAAATGAAGGCATTGCTTATGTTTTCTACGGTGATGATTATTTGAGCGGATCAGTTGTTTATGATTCAAGTGCTGATTTTATAATAATAGGGGAGGCAGCTAATGCATATTTGACCGGTATTATTCCAGCAGGAGACATTGACGGAGATGGTATTCTTGATCTGGCATTGTCAATTGTCAATAATCCAGAAGATTTATTAAGCGTCCGTCCGGGAAGTGTTTATATTCTTTTGGGCAAAAATGGATATGACGATGTTATGCATGTTGAAACACGAGCAGATATGATTTTCAGGGGAGAGCATAATTATGCTTATTTAGGC
>CAZLRI010000315.1:0-3162 GCA_964561745.1 uncultured Pseudobdellovibrionaceae bacterium
TTCAACAGAATCTTGTCTCAAAAACCAAACAAGCTTCTGTTGAACAAACACTAGGAGGATAATTTATGCAAAAATGGGTATGTACAATTTGTGGCTATGTCTATGATCCTGATATTGGAGATCCAGACGGAGGAGTGGAACCTGGAACTTTATTTGAAAACATACCAGATTCATGGGTATGCCCTCTTTGTGGTGCATCAAAATCAGAGTTTGAAAGGATCAAGCAATGACCTACAGGGCAACAAAGATCAAAGATAACATATGGTGGGTCGGGGCTATTGACTGGAATCTAAGAAATTTTCATGGATATATCACTCCAAGAGGATCCACTTATAATGCATATCTGATCTTAGATGAAAAAAATGTCCTGATAGATACTGTAAAAAAACCTTTTTCTCATGAATTACTTGAACGAATTTCATCTGTAGTCTCTTTAGATAAAATTCACTATGTGATAGCAAATCATGTGGAAATGGATCACTCAGGATCTTTGCCTGAATTAAAAAAAGCCCTTCCAAATGCAAAGTTTGTTGCTGATAAAAGAGCTGCTGAGGATTTAAATCGTCATTTTAAAGAAGGCTGGGATTTTCAAATTGTCAAAACCAGTGACAATCTTTCGATCGGCAAAAGAACACTTACATTTGTGGAAGTCCCTATGGTTCATTGGCCTGATTCAATGGTCACCTTTTGCCCTGAAGAAAAAATCCTTTTCTCCAATGATGCATTTGGCCAGCACATTGCAAGCCACGAACGCTTTGATAATCAGCTTAATTGGGAAAACATTCATGGTGAAGCTGCAAAATACTATGCAAATATTGTTTTTCCATTTGCAGGTCCTGCAACCAAAGCTTTGGATGCAATATCAAAAATAGATGTGGAGATAATAGCGCCAAGTCATGGAATAATCTGGAGAGAAAACATAAATAAGATTATATCGTGCTATAAAGACTGGGCATCTAATAAAACAAAAACAAAGGCAGTTATTGTATATGACACAATGTGGAACTCTACAGAGCTTATGGCGCGTGCTATTGGAGAGGGATTAAGCAAAAAAGGAGTTGATACTCGTTTGTTCAACATGAGAGTCTCTGATATATCTGAGGTAATAAAAGAGATTTTGGAAGCAAAGGCAATTATTGTTGGCTCACCTACATTAAATAACGGAATGATGCCAACTATCAGCAGCTTCCTTACTTATCTTAAAGGATTAAAACCAAAGAACCGGATAGGATTTGCATTTGGCTCATTTGGCTGGGCTGGTGGTTCCACGCAAGCAATAGAGGCTGAATTAAAAGCAACTGGAATTGAAATTCTCCGAGAACCAATCAGCATGAAATATATACCTGATCCATCTGAAGTTTCATTATGTCATGAAGCTGGAACAAAATTCGCTGAGCAAATGAAGGGGAAGTAATTGATGGGCGATGGGCGGTGATCGATGGGCGCACGCCACTCATCGCTTAACGCACACCTCAACGCTATTGTCCCTTTCTAAACCACAGCCTTCTATCAATACCTAAAGGCTCATATCTACTTACGTACTTATCCCAATTATATATGTATGTATTAGGTTTCTTAGGATCCACCCATACTGTTTTTGCAGGATTTTCTTGCCACCTATTATCATCAATTTTTAAAAAATTATTTTTACATATAAATTTTTTACAATATTGCTTATATACAACTCCCATCTTTTCACCGGCAAACCAAAAATATGCAGCATCTTTTCTTAAAATAGGATGGTATGGTGGTGAAATTGCCACAAAATCATCTAATGATGTTTTAGAAAGCACAATATCATGGATTTTTTCTTGTTTGGACTTGGATGAAACAAAAAACATAACAACAGCAAATTCCACAACCATTCCAAGGATCATTATGCGGGTAAAGATTTTAAATCTATCAGATGATGATATCGTAAAAAATCGCGCTGCAACCAGACCTAATAAGGGGAAGAAAAACAAAAGATACTGTGCCCTGATAAATCTGATAAACGACATCGCTACTATATAAAGAACTATGGACCAAAGAATAATTATCATTGAATCTGAGTTATATTTTCTTTTGTTTACAAAAAGATCCTTTGCTATCATCACAAAACCAGAAATACCAGCTATCCAAAGAAACGGGCTTTGCAAAAAGCTTCTGTAAATAGGCCTAAAAAGTGAACATGGATCATTTACATCTGCTATGCTAAAAAAGAACGCATTATAAGGATAGTTCCAAAAATAAAATTCCTGCCATAAACCAGTTGAGATCAAAGCTATTACAAAGATACTTATTGGAATTAAACATGAAACTATAAAAATAGCTGTTCCCTTAATTAATAAAAAGATGCGATCTTTATCCTTTCTATGCAGGATTAAAAGTGGAACTAGCGATGCTACTATTATAAATATAACAATCACTGCTTTTTGAAGAAAAACAAATGCCAAGCCAGCAGCAATACCTGATATAATTGAATATTTTAATGAACCATGAATAATAAAACGCACCCAAAAATAAAAACTTATCAGCAAAAACAAAGTCATTATAGGATCTGGCCTTATATTTACAAAATTATTATTAAACATGAATAATGAGATAACTAACAATGCTATCCATTTGCTGGAGCTGTCTGGAAATATAAGTCGAGCCAATCGCTCAAAGATAAGGGCAAAAACAAGCATCCCGCCAATAGATATGACACGTATAAAATAGATAAGTGAAGAAGGGTCGTTAAATAACAGTGTAATAGGTGCAATCAGGTACCAAAGCGTTGGATGGTGATGCTCAAAAAAATCAATGTAAGGTTTAGATCCTGTGCCAACAAGCCATGCTGCATGAATATGCTCAATTTCATCAAAATCATATATAGCCTGCCAATGGCCTATGAACAAAGCCAAAGCAACTATGCAACATCCTATAATCCATAGAGTTCTATCATATTTCATGCCCAGCTCCCTATCATACTTTTATTTGTTTGCAAATATCGATATGGATATAACACTATGAAATAATACCATATGTTAATATTTGTCATTCTCGTGCTTGACACGAGAATCCAGTCTTGTATGTCATCCCGTGGCTTGACCACGGGATCTCCGCATCGGCATCTCCGCCGAAGGACGCCTGCCCGCCTCTGGAGGGGATCAGCCTCTGGCCGAAAGTGCGGGATGACAA
>CAZLRI010000316.1:0-1591 GCA_964561745.1 uncultured Pseudobdellovibrionaceae bacterium
CTCCAGAGATGATTAGAAGCGTTGAAGGAGAATTCAATATTTCTTCATTAGCTGCAGTTGAACGTTTGATAGATACAGCTGATGTATCACCTGTTTTAGGGGATCCTTTTGGGTTTTCAGTATCGGAAAGATGTTTGTTGGTTAACTATGTAGCTGATTGGTTGGTTAGGGAATTTCATGCGCGCAGGTCTTTTGGTAATCCATGGTTGGCAAGGCAAGCAGAGGATTATTCTTATTTTGGACAGGATGTTACAGGAGTTGCTATTGGTGATCGTTTGCAAGAAGTTGTACATAGACACCTTATTGGGGCTGTTAAGCAGACATGCGACACTGAGTTTCAAGTTGCTGCATTATATCAATTATCAAACGATCGTGCGAATTTTTCCCGACAATTAGAGGCTGCCAGAAGGTATTTTGGAGAAACAAGAGAAACATTTATAAGGATAAATGAGCGTCTGTTTACAGCAAGACAGATAGATCAATGGTTCAATTTCCAGGCTAGCGAAGCTTTGCGAGATGTAGATGCAATCTACGAAGAAGCAAGATCGCTTGCAAGGAGAGTTGTTGATCGTGAAGCAGTTATACAAAATAAAACACGGTCTCCACACTTCCAGATGAGAATTTTTGCGCAAGAGCTGCGATTTTTAAGGGAGGAATTTAATCGTGTTGTTCATCAAATTTTAGATGAAAGCGTCGAGCATCGAGCAGGATTTGAAAGATTGTGTGCAATAAAACATATTTTGGAGATACGTGTAAATATTTTGATGGAAAGTGTACGAATTCTTTTTGAGGCAAAATTTCAATTAATGGATGAAACCACATATACGCACGAGTTTTATCAAGAATGGTTAACAAGTTCTTTGAATTCTATTTCTCGAATGGGGTTGAATAATCAGGGGAGGATGTTGCTTCGGGCTATTGCTGATGAAGAGATGGATTATGCAAGAGAATTGAATCAGGAGGTTAACTTTGAAGAGCGTGGAAAATCTCAAACAATAATTGATCCTAGACCTGATTCATTTTTAGATTTAGATGTAGATAGAATGATGGAGCGAGCATTAGTAGCAAAAAATGAGTTTCGTGCAGATGATGGAATTGATTTACAGCAGCCATTAGATCGTCACAATTTTCAATTTTCTTCAAATGGCGAAGCAGTAGCAGAGGAGCGAGTTAGCTTTCCAAGTGTAGAGGAGATAGCAGCTCCGCATTTGGGTTTCAGAGGATTTCTTGGTGGTACAGCCATGAATATGTTGGTGATTGGCGCTTCACATCTATGTGTTGCTGGATATTCGCGCTACATAGTGGGACGCGAAGCAACAGCTGCAGAGCAGTTTGTTGTAGGCGGAATTCCAATAGCAGCAAGTATGTTATGGTCGGTGACGCAAGGTGCGCATCTGTCTCATGTGGTAGCGCATTTTCCATTAGGGCTCGCAAGTTTCATAGCAATTGATTGCGGAGTTGCAAGTGCAGAAGAGATGCTTGGAATAAATCCTCATTCAACATTTGGAAATATAAGCAGACTTGTTATATCCAGCGCACTGGCAACAGCAGCTCCATATGCCACGGTGTTGGGAGTATCGGCAACAGCAGC
>CAZLRI010000316.1:1691-3161 GCA_964561745.1 uncultured Pseudobdellovibrionaceae bacterium
GGCAACAGCAGCTCCATATGCCACGGTGTTGGGAGTATCGGCAACAGCAGCAGGATTGAGTTTGCCGGGTATATTATTAACAGTTGGATCAGGTGCAGCAGTTGGAGCGGCGTTTTATGCAGGAGTATGGATGGGGGGACAAGTGGATAGAGGGGTAGCTGGATTTTTCACAGGCAGAGAAGATGTGTCGCTAAGCGACTGGCTTGCAGAAGGGATGTATAGAGTAACAAGATTGTTTGTTTAGAGAATATTGCCGAACTTATAAAAAATGTTTAAAGGGCTATTTGTCTCACTTCGGTGATTTTATTCAAATGCCATAAAATCACCTACCTTTATATCAATTCTGATAAAAATGCTGCTGCAGGGATAAGGTCTATGATAGCAGAACCATAGAGTTTTGATATAGGATTAATGTTTTCAGAAATGAGCTGAATTGTTTTTTTAGGTTTTAGTTTGTTTGTATAGTACAGAAGACTTTCAGATATGTTTTTGTCTTTTAATTTGCACTCGATAAGTATCTCAGGCTTTCTGTTATTACAAATCAGAAAATCTATTTCACGCTTTTCCTTATCTCTTAAATAATAAAGAGAGAGAATTCCAAGCCCTGTGTCGTTGATGTAGCTCACATATTTTAACAAATGGACAGCTACCATATTTTCAAAACGCGCACCCTCATCTGTAATTTCCGACCAATCCCATAAATAGAACTTTGATTCTTTTTTAAGTGCTCTGGAAATTTTGTTTGAATAAGGACGAATGGAAAAACCATAAAAGACGCGTTCCAGAAGTTCAATCCAGTGTTTTACTGTAGCATGGTGGACTTCCAGCTCTTCGCGGAGGTTGTTCAAAGACAAGGGGCTGCCGACTCGTTCTGGCAATAGAAACATAAGATTTTCTACTAGTGGTAGATTTTTTAAGTGTTCGGTTTTTGATAAATCCTGATTGATAATGCGTTCAAGGCGGGTATTTCGCCATCTTGTCAGAAAGCTTTTATCCTTTTTTAAAAATGGTTCTGGAAATCCGCCAAAAAGAAGCAAATTAGAAAAAGCCTCTATTGTTTCTTGTGAAGCAGGACAAAGTTTTTTGGAGATCATTTTTTCATAAGATGAATTATTAACCTTGCCATTGTTTACCACCTCAGCCACAGATAATGGGGATAGGTGATAAGCAAAACATCTTCCCAAAAGAGAATCCTGTCCTTTGTGATAGACATTTAAGGTCGCACTACCAGTGACGATCCAATGCGTATCTGGCTCGTTTTTGTCAAAAAGACCTTTAAGGGTATTTTTCCAGCGAGGATATTTGTGAATCTCATCAAAGATAAGAATTTTTCTACGAGGGTCTTTGAGATCTGTTTTTCCAAGAAACACTTCTTTAAGCAGCTTTTTTCGATGTTCAGCTAAGTCCCAGTTAAAATAATTTACAGATGGTTCTAAGTTTGGAACTAATTTTTTTGCCAAGGTTGTTTTT
>CAZLRI010000317.1:0-3157 GCA_964561745.1 uncultured Pseudobdellovibrionaceae bacterium
CAGCTTTAGGAGGTATTCTTGCTTCCAACAAATCATCTGAACTTATAATATTAAATTCATTTTTAATAAAGCCGATTTGGTATTCAAAGAGAGCGGGAGATACATTCAGACCATATTTAGCGCAGAATTCACTCGGTTCATCCGATATATCGTGAAATACGAAAACTGTCAGAGAATTTTCCAGCAAGGTTGGATGTATCACCCGATAGTATGAGACAACCGGCCATATAAAGAATAGCTTTAACAGCCGAAATAGAGGAGTGGTTAACCGATTAAATTGCACTAGATATTCCCCTATCACCCTGAATATGAACCAGATAGCAATTGTCTGGACATAGCTTTTCTTTAATCGATTCTGGGGCCGAATAATAATTCTTAATCTTTCTACTCTTTACTTTGAACAGACCAATAGACGATAAATAATTAGAAATTAACATATTAAAATGCGGTAATATTATGGCCCCATAGTGTGGCGTTTCTTTCTGCTTTAGTATAAAGTCAATAATAGACCCAATAATATATTCATGTTCTTTCTTAAACCATACATCAATGCAATATTTTAAATCAACATTTCGAACCTCGATATCCGCAATAATCATATATCCAAGTAGATTACCTGATCCATAGCAAGCGTAAAGTCTCTTTTTTGATTTTGGATTTAGACTCAAGTACCAATTTATAACATCAGCAGTTCTCACATTTGTTAGCATATAGTAGTCTTTAGTCTCCTCCCATAATTTATCAAATGAATCATCGGCATTGGCCAACTGCATGACAGTAATATCCTTTTTTTTAACTACATTCTTTTTAAATCTTATTAGTTGCAAAGCGTTAAAGATTTTTAGCAACAATGATAAAATTACACATGCAAAGTTCAAATGCTTTGATAGTCTTTGAACAATGGCACTCAACCTTATAGCCTTCAACGCATTAGTTATTATAAGACTATCTATCTCATAGATAGGGTCAACGTCATTCTGTAACGGCCTAAAGCCAAGTTTCTCGTTGATTCTAAGCGTTTCACTACCCGGGGTTGTTGCAAACATAATTGTATCTTTACAACCATCAGCATATTCCTTCCTAAGCTTCATACCAAAACCTATTCCCTGGAGGTCCTTATGTACAGCGAGGTTGGAAGCATTTGCTACCAGAATCTCCTTTCCGTTAAACTGCATTTTAGTTGGGAATTTGGCAAGAAAGCCGACAATCCTTCCCTTACTTTTTAAAAGAATACCACGGCTCATATCTGTTTGAAATGCTGGATTATTATCCCATATATTAAATAGATGTATTATCCAATCATCGAGAGTATTGAAACTAAATATTTCAGAAATGAAAGAGGCAATTTCCAGAATATCCTTTTTCTCAATCTTAGTCGTATATATAAATGAGGAGTTCTTACTCACTTTTTCCTATCATTAAACACAATGCATCATTAATGGGACTATACAAGTTTTCTTAATTCGTCAGGAGGGGGTGTGGAAACCACTCGCCATCACTTGGAGTGACACAACAAGTTTACGAAGTAACTAAATTTTTAGGTTCCTTTCCTTCCAGTATTCTCTTAACATTTTCAGCAGCCTTTTCCCTCATTTCACTCCACGCCTGGTCCGAATAATAAGATGTATGAGGATTTATTATTATTCTACTATAAAAGGGCGAATCCGGATCTTTCCATGCCTGTATTAAACTTTCGGAAGCTAAAGGAGGCTCATCCGGCAGAACATCCAAACCCACAGCCGCAAGCTTGCCTGAGAGCAGTCCATCATACAGGACATCCAGATTCTTTACTATCTTTCCACGGGCTGTATTGATAAGGGTTGTATTATAATTTAAATTCGGGACAAACCTCTCATCGACAATCCAGCGTGTCTCTTCATTGAGGGGCACATGCAGGGAGACTATGCTTGAGAATTCAAGCAACTCTTCTTGGGATTCAAAACGTTGCACTCCGAGGGTCTTTTCATATCCGCTGGCTACATAGGGATCATAAAAACCTATATCCATCCCGAAACTTTTCATTCTTAAGATAACAGCAGATCCTATACGCCCAGTGCCTATAATCCCGAGTTTATGTTCAGTTAAACGTTTCATAGGCGGCTGGGTATGTTCCTGCCAGCCGTGAGAAAACAGTTTAGCTGCATGATTATAGGCAAAAATTTTTCGGGTAAGTGCCAAAATCATTCCACAGGCAGTATCGGCAACTTCGTTGATACCATAGTCAGGAGTGTTACAAAAAGGAATTCCGTATCTCTGGGCGCATCTATAATCCACAGAATCATAACCTACGCCGTATCGAACAATAGCTTTGCATTTTTTCAACCGAGAAATTGTTTTTTCAGTTATGCTGGCATGCCAGACTAATAGGGCATCTGCCTCACTAATGGAATCAGGAAAGGACGATTCATCTTCGTTGTTAAGACACTCAATAGAAATATTTCCCCCAAGAACGGACCTTTCTATATCAGGAGATATAATATAATCTGTTATAAATACTGTTGCTGTCGCCATCATTGCTACTTGCCGTATGGAGTTTTGCTTTCGGTAAATCCATGCTCACGAAGCCAGAACTCAACCATTGGGAACTGCCATTTGAAGTCTATATCAAGGCCTCCCCATTGTTTAAGAGGATATACTACCCTTCCAATCCAAGGGAAAGGTGGTCTGCCGTAATCATAGTCAAAACATTTTGGCTTAACTATAAATGCCGAACAATCGGGGAAATACACATCTCCTTGCGAATCTCTGTCACACGTTGCTGAATCAAAAACAGAGATATCAAAAAATGGTTTTAATAAACCATTTTCGATCTTATGCGCTCTTAATGGGCTCCACATGTTGTAACAGCTGACAGTTACGGCAGAATCCAGAGTATTATCGGCTCTTAAAATCCTGATGCCTTCGTCTATGATGCCGGGTGTAACAGTTGCTCCGTTTGCAAAAAGCAATACGATAAACTCTATTTCCTCAGGTTTAATAAGTTCAGCAATAGTATTAAATCCGTGCTTAAAGGCATCCTGGGAAAGAGCCTCTTTTGTAGCTAAATATTCAGGTCGTTTAAAGTACTCCGCTCCATATTTTTGCCCTATAGCAGCGATATCTTCAGAATCAGTGGAAATATATACCTTATCCACCATTTTGGAATTTTTAGCTGCCA
>CAZLRI010000318.1:0-3155 GCA_964561745.1 uncultured Pseudobdellovibrionaceae bacterium
TGGAAGGCTAATGGGGATCCATATTTTTACGAAAACCATCACCTTGAACCAAAACTGATTAAAGAAACTAAACAGGAAGGTGGACAGGAATATTGGATTTATTATAATACCCGAAAGTTTAGTGGAAAGAAGTTAGTAGTTAAACCTAAATGTACTTTTACCAGTGTGGATAATGGTGTTTATAATATATTAGTATGGAGTGGAAAAGGCAGATACGATGGACATGAAATAGAAGCCGGTAATTTTGAGTGTGATGAGCTTCTAGTTTCGTATGAAAAAGCTACTAAACCATTGATTGTAGAGAATACTGGAAAAGATGACTTGTTAATAATAAAATTTTTTGGTCCTGATATAAATATCAATATTCCAATAATCAAACAATATAAAGGTTAGCAAATCATTTTTTTATATGATATTTATTATGTAATATTTAAAATATTTTTTGAGTTTTAGTTTGAGGACTTTATCTTTTAGCATACTTAATTTATGAATAATTAATTTTTTAATAAAAATTAATAAAGGATTTTTAAACTAAATAAATGGAGGCTTACTATGGGAAAGAAGACATCAATTGGTGGATGGGCATATATATGGGGTGGTTATGAAGAAAGTCCTATTCCTTTAAAGACTGTTGTTGAAAAGCTTTCTTCTCTGGGTTTTAATGGTATTGAGATGGCAGCATTTCCTCCTCACTTAGAACCTAATACAAAAGAAAAACGTAAAGAAATTAAAAAAATGCTGGATGATTATGGATTAGAAGTATCTGGACTGGCTGCACCGTTTCCATCACCAGCAACATCAAAAAAGGATGATTATATAGATGCAGTTAAATCCAATCTTGAAATATGCAGGGATCTTAATATCCCTAAACTAAGAGTTGACTCTGTTGATCCTCCAACTAAAATTCCTGATGGTATGGATTATGAGACATGCTTTTCTAAAGTAGCTGAAGTCTGGAATAATGCTGCTGATATATGTATGAAAAGTAATGTAAAACTAATATGGGAATTTGAACCTGGTTTCCTATTTAATAAGCCAGGTGAGGTAACCCGAATGGTTTATAAAGTTGACCACTCTAATTTTTCAATACTGTTTGATTCCTGTCACGGCTATATGTGTTCAGTAATAGGGGCAAGGCAGTTAGGGGATAAGGAAACACTCCATGGTGGTGTGGTTCAATTTGCTCATATGTTAACAGGCAAGATTGGTCATATACATTTGATAGATTCTGATGGTACTTTGCATGATGGTGAAACCAGTACACATGCTCCACTGGGTACAGGAGTGATAGATTTTGATAAAGTTATTCCTGCAATATTGGAAGCTGGATACACTGATGAATGGTGGACAATTGATCTATGCTTCTGGCCAAAGGCTTTAGATGTAACAGAAGACAATAAAAAGTATCTTGATAAATTAATTAAGAAATTTGGATAACTTAAAAAAATAAAAATTTTTAATTAAAATTTTATTTAAATTATTAACATATTCTAGTGATTTAATTAGTTTCTGGTAAATAATTCACATTTTGCCATAATTACGATGATATATGGTGCTATTTTTGCAGCATGGACTTATTTTTCATTAATTATTCACTATGAACTAATTAGGGAAAGGAGAAAAAATGGCAGATAAGATGAAGGCTCAGGTTTTTTATGAGGCTGAAAAAATGCAGCTTGAAGAAATCCCAATTCCTGATGTTACCGATATAGATGTTTTAGTAAAAGTAAAAAATGTTGGAATATGTGGTTCAGACATATCTTATTACTATGGTCTTAGCCCCCTTGGCACACCTACAGGGAAAGGTCCGCTGGTTTTAGGTCATGAATTTACTGGAGAAGTTGTAAAGGTTGGGGAAATACCAGCAGATATGGGGCTTTTTAAAGAAGGAGATAGGGTTGTAGTCAATCCAGTACAGAATTGCAATGCATGTTATGCATGTGCTTCTGGTCAAACTCATCTGTGTGAAAATATAAGTGTTCCAGGAGTTACAGTAAATGGTGGTTTTGCTGAGTACTGCGTATCAAAATATACTGGTCTTTTTAAGTTACCTGATGATATGAGTTTTGCTGTAGGGGCTTTTACAGAGCCCTTTGCATGTGCAGTAAATGGTATGAAGAAATTAGAAATTGAGCCAGGTCAATTTGTAGTTATATTTGGTCCTGGTGCAATGGGGCAAATGATGGTGCAACTGGCAAAATCTACTGGTGCAGGAAAAGTTGTATTAATTGGAACAAGGGATTACAGACTTGAGATGGGCAAAGAAAATGGAGCTGATTATATATTTAATACCAGGGATAAAAATTCCAAATACTATGTTGCTGACTTAAAAAAAGCTATATCAGATTTAACAAGTGGCAAGTTAGCTGATAGAGCAATAGTTCCAACAAGTTCAAATGATGCTTTCGAGCAAGCTATTGACGTAACTGGAAATTGTGCAATTTTAGTTCATTTTGGTTTACCCAGCGAGGACGATGTTATACATGTTCCTGCGCTTAGCTTTCATACAATGGATAAACAAATAAGAGCAGCATGGCTTGCGCCGCTGGCATGGCCTACTGCAATTAGGTGTATGGCAGAAGGACTTGTAAATGTAGAAGCATTGTTAACTCATAAATATCCCTTAGAGGATACAGAAAAAGCAATAATAAATCTAAAAAATAGGGTTGATAATCCAATGAAAGTCCAGATCGTCTTATAATGTTTACTGCATTTAATAATTGGGTTTAGTGATTGTAGACCAGCGAAATATTAATAAATTTTGATAATATAAATAAAATTATTTAGTAGAAGGTTAATATGGATGAAATTATTGATACAAGATACCAGAAAATAAGAAGGAATAAAGAAGAGTTAATAGAGCATTTAAATAATTTTAATCTTGAAATAAAACCTTCAGTTGGAATATGGTATTTTACTCCAGTAGGTGGAAGATTTCATGACTCATTTGTTCCATTTAAGTCTATAGCTGAGAGAATAGAAATGGCTGCTGGAATGGCTAAGTATGGTGTAAAAGCAATAGAGGCTCATTACCCTGTTGAAGTAAATGAAGAAAATTATCACCTGTACCAGCAGCTGGAAAAAGAAACAGGTATAAAGCTGCTCAGTTGCTATCCAGCAATTTTTTTTCCTAAAGAATATGAATTTGGTTCACT
>CAZLRI010000319.1:0-3143 GCA_964561745.1 uncultured Pseudobdellovibrionaceae bacterium
CTTAATTGTTTATTCATCCAAATGCTCCCTCAATTTCTTGTTTAAGTGTGCTGGTGCTGGTGGCAGAAAATTTTCACCGGTTACCACGCTCTTGCCTGTTTTTTGCTCCAGTTCAAAGCGAGCCTTTTTTGGCGATATTCCCGCCCTTTTTACCCGCTTTGGCATTTTCAATCATGCCGGTTGCATCAACACTTTCGGCAATCTAGCGGGTGGAAAGCTCCGCAAGGGCGGTGAAAATAAGCTCCGCTTCGCTCATGTGGTCACGCAAGTTTTGGGTTTTGAGTTCTTTTATTTCTTTATGCTTCTTAATGGAAACACCGCTCCATTCCTGATGAATGATATTGGTTAAAATGGCGTATTCATCTTGTTCTTTAATGTCATGTTCTTTCCAGTAATCGGTGAGTTTGTTGCGGGTCTCCTGTCCCATCATCCGCTGCTGAATCCATTTCTCGCTTCTGCCGTGCTGTTTCCAGTAGTCCCGGGCGCGGTCAAGGGAGCGGGCAGGGTCGCTCATATCCTGAATGCGTTCATAACCCACTTTGGCCAGCCACAATTTTATCGGCTCTGCCTTGGGGCTTGGTACTGATTGAATGAGCCGCAGAATAGTCTCTGGGTTGGCGACATCGGTTAGATATTTTTTGCCGTCAGCTGCCTCTAATTTCAGTCGGTTACATTTTGTAACCGACTCACTGCCTTCCTTTTTCAATCGGTTTTTCAAAACCTTCCAGTAATTTCTGGCGGCTTGATAATCCGGTTGTTGAATCAGTGCCGCGATAATATCCACCACAGAGAAAAACCACATTTCAGACTTTTCATCATAAATCCTGCGGATTTTATAATCTTCAAAAACCGCAAGAGCCTGTTCTTTATTCATTAGGAGCCTCCATCGGACGAACCATAGATTCTATAAAGCCAATTTCCTCCTTGGTTAAACCATATTTTGTATATAGCTTTTCGTCTGTCCATTCTTTTGTAAGATCAGGCATTGGAACAAACTGAAATTTATCTTTTGAGATATTTTGAGTTAAAAGAATTGTTGATACAAGAAACCTGCAAAATTTTGTTTTTAAGTAAATTGTCATTTTTCTGGTCTGCTCTTTGTTTTGAAATGGACCAATAATCAAATACGACTCAGTGCAAACTGTATTTGGCGAAAGGATTTCAAGTCTAGAAAAAACTCTTCTTTTACCTTCTTTGTCGGGTTGCCCAGCATGATCGTGCGATGTTTTTGATAAAAGAACTTTCCATTTCTTAATTAGATCTTGTCCCGAAGTCACCTTTGATGAAGGAATTATTCCTTCCCCGCCACTCCAAATTAATTTCAAATCACCTGTTTTATATGACCTTTGTTTAGACTCTAGACCAAAGGGTTTTCTGCTTGAAACAATTTGATTTAACGAATCTTCTTTGTGATTTTTTATTTTTTTTATTATTGAAACAGCAATGCTGTCTCTGATGAAAGTATCAAACTCATTTAGTGGTCTGACTGACACGGTTGACTTGCCTTTGTGAATATTTTCTACTCGGCAATCGCCTTTATTGTCTCTATCCCAAAGGAAGTAGCAAACACCACCTGCTATATCAACCCCTGGAAAGCAGTCAACCGAATCTGAATAATCAACAAGATTTCTTATGCTTGAATCACTTAACATTTCGTTTCTAAATTCATCTAGCCCTTTTCCGCCTGAAAACCATCTTGACGGAATAATCATAGTCAGATATCTAGGTTTCAACTTTTTCGCTTGGGTTACAAACCGATTATAAATAGGTATGGCGCTTGAACCTGTTCCACCCCCATCATTCAACTGATACGGCGGATTTCCCACAATCACATCAAATTTCATATTAAATACCTCCTCTGGTTTTTCGGTATGGATAAACTGATAGGCATGAGTTTCCAACTCACCGCTACGGTCATATACCTCTTGGCTTGCACCGCAAAAGATACACCGCCCATTTCCCCATGTATGCTCGATACTCTTAAAGAGAATGTTGCCCTGCAAATCATCAAAAGACTCGCAGACGGAATATTTCCCATTGGCTGTTTTTGAGCAATAAACCGACCTGCGGGAAAGCATCGAAGTCAGCTCCGTTATCCCAATTCCAAAGAGCTGGTTCTTAAAAATGTGGTTGACCCTTTTCTGCTTGTCTGGTATTTCTTTTTCCAGTCCCACATTCAACCGCTTGGCAATCTCCCGCAGGAACACGCCTGACTTGCAGACCGGATCGAGAAATCGGGCATTCTTATCGCTCCAGATTTCCTTTGGCAGCAAATCTAATATCTGATTAGCCAATTGCGGCGGAGTAAAAACCTCATCGCTGCTCAGATTAGCCAGACAAGTCAGCACATCCGGATTGTAACTATTTCTGTTCTGCATCGGCAACCCTCAAAAAATGAACTATGGAAAACTCTTTTACCGGAGTAGGAATAAAAACATCCTCTCCGAGATCAGAAAAAAGTGGCATCGCCCTCATTCGTGCATGAGAAAGCAATTTATGAAAAGCGAAATCCCTTCGTTTTATCATATTACCATTAACTGGCGACCACTCAGAAAACACAATCGGCTGCGGATTCTGGTCTGCTGTCTTCAGCGTCAGAGCATTCCCACAAATGATATTGCGTTCAAGAATGTATTTGACCGCATCCCGGCATTCCTCTTTCGCTGCCTTTTTGAAAAGGTTGCTATATTTCTGGTCAAAGATGTCAAAAAGTCGCTTGTGGCATTCCTCAACATTATCTTCCAGAATATCTATGCCATAGACACTGGACACGGCAAGAACCCCATATCGCTCATAGTCCAACTGACTCTTGCTGTAACGCAATTCAACAACACGCAGTTTTCGCTTCAGGATTTCCGTCAGAAAATTACCCGTCCCGCAGGCTGGCTCCAGGAACCGAGATTCTATCCTCTCCGTCTCCTGCTTCACCAGATCAAGCATGGCATTTACCTCCTGCTTGCCGGTGTAAACCTCGCCATGTTCAACAACTCTTTTTTTTGAGACAACCTGCTTTTCCGTCAATTCTAATCCATCCTTTCAATCTATCTCATAACAAATCCAGCCATTACCTGCTACTTGCTTGTTCAAGTTTTTAATATATATGCAAACCAATAAATTTGTGGACATATACGGTTGGCTTGCTC
>CAZLRI010000320.1:0-3141 GCA_964561745.1 uncultured Pseudobdellovibrionaceae bacterium
AGTAGCTTTTATTAAATTATTTTAGAGATAATGGATAATCAAGAAAAAACCGCCAAAATAAAGGAAATAAAAAGCAAATTTCTTGCAGAGGTCCGTCGTTTGGAAAAATGGCGCGATGAGCAGGTCAAGGTGATAAAAAAAGCAGTTGATCAGCGACAAATTGATAAATTAACCCAAAAACTCAAGCAATAATTTTTATGAACCCAGGCGAAAAAATAATATTAGAGCAAGAACAAAAAGAAACACAGACTATAAAACCTGAAACTTTGGAAGTTGCTGAATCTACCCCCGAAGAAGCCTTGGCGGATTTTGAAAGTGCGACGACAGATGCAAAAGATCGCATATCTCAAGGTGTTCAAAAAGCAGAAAGTATCATCACGGCTTATTCCGGAGCGGAACAGTCTGATATTGAAGCGGTTAAAGATATTAATGCCACAACAAAAGAGGGATTGGATAAAGCGGAGATAGAAGCTAAGTCGAAAATTATTGAAATAATGACAGATGGAACAGAGAAGTCTAATTTAAGTGATACAAAAAAGGGCATAGAAGTTATGGCAAATGTTGAGGCAAATAAAGATATCAGTATAGAAATTACAGGAGAGAGAAATGAAATGGATTATGATAAAAAGATTGATTTATTATCGGAGAGCTCAAATATAGATACAGCCGAAGCTTTTTGCATTGTCGATATGAAAGGTTTATCTAAAAATGAGAGAAGGATAATTCAAGATAATCCTAAAAATTGGGAAGAAAATAGGCGATTATTACATGAAAAACAAAAAAAGGAAAAAATTCAACTAGGCTTAGATTTAAATAAACGACTTGAAAGAGAAAACCCTAAAATTCCACCTCCAACAATTTTCGCTTTGCGCGGATGTCCCGGGGCGGGCAAAACCACTGCTCTTCGTAAAGGACATGAAATGTTTAAAGGTATTTTAGACGAAAATGGACAACCAAGTGGCTCATTGGCGCCAGATGTTTTTAAGGGACCACTCAAGGAAAATGGAAATTTATCGTCTAATCAGGTTCATGCCGAAAGTACGATGTTGGGTAGGGCTGTTAAAAAAGAATTATCTAATGCAAACACATCCGTGGTTTTCGATAAATTAATGAATGAGCCTGAGGATATAGAAGAAATGATAGAAAGTGCTAAAGAAACGAATCGCAAGATTGCTATTATGGATATTGATGTTCCACTCGAGCTTTCCGCAGCAAGAGTTCTGGCACGTGAAAAGGGAGGCGCTGATCCAAACATTAACTTTAAAGGTGTGTCAGATGGATTTAAAGGGATTAGAAAAAATCGTGAAGTTCAACATAAAGCTCTAGATGATAATCCGCAACTTGTTAATGGATATATTTTAATGGCTTACGACAAGGAATCACGACAATCGGTTGAAGTTGCTGTGTGGGATGAAGAAGCTGGAAAAGTTAGAATTATTGAGGGTAGAGAGAATTTAACCGATCAATCAATCGAAGAACCAGAGGAAGAGATAAAAAAGGTCGAAAATACAATAATCACAGAAGAATATATAAAAAATTTTACAGCAACATATTTCGATGAAAAGTCACAGCAACATGCTGAAAAAATCGCAGAAACCCTACGACAGTATTTAGGTAAAACTATCGGCATGGCTCTAGACGAAAAAGCACTATAGTATTATAATTTAACTAATAAATTATGAATGAAAAACCAAATTTTATATTAAAAGAAGCACAGGATATGATTTATAAGAAAGCTAGAGAAAAAAAACAAGAAAACCTGGCTAAGTTAATCAAGGAGAATCCTTACAATAAGGAGCTGTTTGATTATCAAAAATTTGTCAAGCTTTATTGGCGCCAAGACATACAAGGGAAAGACCTCGACGGGAGCGAAAACCAAGCAACGATTGATTATTATACTGATTTGTATTACGGCGAGTTTCCTGAAGCAAAAACTATGGAGGATTTTGCCAAGGCTAAAGAAAAATTAGATTCTGAAATTAATTAATGAGTATTTGATAGGTTTTCGATGTGATTGATTGTTTGTGAAAGACGATTGACCAGTGGATGACCATCTAGACGGTTCTTAAAAATTTCTATTATTTCATTAGCAAACCATAATTGATCTTTGAGCGGAGCATTAAAATTTTTCAACGCTATATTGAAGCCGTGATTTTCTATGGTGTTGGCAAGCGTATGGTAATTATCTAGCTTGTCCGCACAACTTATCAAAAGGACCTCCTCCGGAGCAAGTTTAAGATGTTCTAAATATCCTAATTTTCTCGAGCGCCATGTGGCTTTGGCATCAGTTTGTTTTTTAGGATCTTTGTCTTCACTTAATGTTTTTACAATTTTTATAACCTTGGGGCCATATTCTTTTTCTATAATTTCAGCAAGTTGTAGATTTACATCTTCTAAAACATCATGGAATAAAGAAGCGATTAAAACATCTTCATCATTTGTAAATTCTAAAAGGGTCAGCATTACAGAAAACGGATGCGCAATATAAGGCGTTTCTTCAAAGTCCTTACGAACTTGGTCTCTATGCCAAATCGCCGCCTGGCTAATCGCATTAATAATTTTGGTAGTAAATCTCATAATATTAAAAACATTATATCAAAAAATCCGAATAAAATATAGTCTCTTGATTTCAAAAACATAGAGAGTATTATATGTATATATGTCTGAACAATTTCCGCAATTTAGGCAAAAATCAAAAGAAGAGCTTGAAAATCAGCTGAACAAGGTTGAGTCGTCGTTTGGGCAGAAAATTGAGCCTGAAAATACACGCACCAAGTTGCTTTCTATGGATTTGAATGAATTAAAAAATAATTTTCCTGAAGATTATCAAGAATATTATTCTTTTCTAAAGATAGAGTCTGCACTTCTTAATTTCCCAGACATGGATATGCATAATGACGCGGAAAAGCCGAAGATTAATTTTTTGCCGGCTGGAGCAAGAGGAAGTGTTTATAAGATTAATTTTGAAAATGCCTCTCATATTATTAAGCCTCTTGAATCAACAGCTGAGAAAAATATCTCAGAAAAAGCCAGTGAACTTGGCATTGGGCCAAAACAATATAAAACAAAAGAAGGATTTTTGCACGAAGAGTTTATAGACGGAAAACCTCTTTTAAAATTAGATCGTGAAAAATGCACTCC
>CAZLRI010000321.1:0-3136 GCA_964561745.1 uncultured Pseudobdellovibrionaceae bacterium
AATCTCTCTTATTACTCATGTGCAGAGTTGGTCATTTTGTTTTGCGGGGGCTATACCCACAAGACCGGCAAAAAATGTCGACCCAGTTTCACTTAAAGACTCGCCGCCATTTTTACTATCATTAGAATATCTTTGCCATATCGTTCAAGCTTTACAGGACCGAAACCAAAACAATCTGCTAATTCAGCTAAGCTTTGCGGCTGTTCAGCTGCAATATTTCGAAGCGCCCTGTCGCTTGCAACCATAAATGCGGGGATTCCTTCTTTTTTGGATGTCTCTAATCTCCACTGTCGTAGTTTTTCAAAAGCAGGATCATCATGGTACTTCTTGCTTTCGGATGTTGGAAGAATGCTTGTAAACTTTTTTGATTGCTGGTGTGGTTTTTTTGTTTTCTTGGGTTTTTCTACTCTTTCGTTAGTACAAATATCACAATGTCTACACTCCGAAGATTTCCCCCCAAAATAATTTATCAAAAAGTTCTGGCGACATGAGCTGGATAAACAGTAATCAACCATTTGCGAAAGTTTTTTAACATCTTTTTTCCTTTTCTCTGATAGCGCTATATAATCAAAAGGCAGACAGGAAGGATCAATCCTTTTTATGATTCGAATTGGTCTTCCCCTAAATGGAGGATGGTAACTGATCAAACCATCATCAGCAAGTGTTTTGAGCCCTCTGCTGACCTGTTCAGAATCAAGTGCAAGTTCAGAGATTATTGTGTCAAGAGATACATTAATGACAAGCTTGTCTCCTTCGCCGCTCTCTACCTTAAGCCACTTCCAGAGGATGTGTTTTATGACAGCCTTTTCAGGTGGCTGTTGCATAAAAAAAATCTCTTGAATTTCTATCCTACCCATTGATTCACCCATTGTTTTTCGTTCCAGAACTTCCATTTTTTCTAAGATGCTGAGCGAACTCCCCACCATCATATCTGAAACACGATTCATGGTTTTAGCAATTGTGCTGGTCGACATCTCCAATAAATCTCGTTTTTCTCTAAGCAACGCGGAATATACATTTTTAATAATATCAGGTGTAGGGTTTGAACCGTTGATAAAAAACTCCTGAATTTTCTTGTCAGCTAACGAAAATAGGAGTTCGCATCTGGAAGGTTTGCCGTCTCTGCCCGCCCTTCCCGCCTCTTGATAGTAAGCTTCTATAGAACCCGGCATCTGATAATGAACCACAAGACGAATATCTGATTTATCAATGCCCATTCCAAAGGCGTTGGTGCAGGCGATTACCCTAACATTGTCATTCATAAATGCGTCTTGAACTTTTGTTCGTTTGTCATGCTCTAGACCGGCATGATAAACACGTGTGGGAATATTAATTGAGGAGAGCAATTCTCCAACTTCGGTCGCTCTCTTTCGGGAGGCTGTATAAACAATAACTGATCCGTCTGTGGCCTTTATAATTTCAATCAATCTTTCTTTGCGGTCAGCTTCACCATGCACTTCTCTAATTGCAAAGAAAAGATTTGGTCGTTCAAAGCCGGCAACAAAAGTCTTCATGTCAGTAACCGCCAGTTGTTTTACAATATCCTTTTGAACATCAGGAGTTGCAGTAGCAGTCATGGCAACAACCTGAGGATTGCCCATTGCGGAGATTGCCTTGGAAAGTCTCAAATAATCCGGACGAAAGTCATGCCCCCACTGAGAAATGCAATGAGCCTCATCCACAACAACAAGGGAGGGTGATAAACGAGACAACACTTCAAGAAAACTTGCTACTCTGAATCGTTCCGGCGCAAGATAGAGAAAGCGGTATTCTCCTGATTGAGCGCGGCGAACAACATCCTCCTGAACCATGATGGTTTGAGAACTATTTAAAACCGAAGAGTTGATTTCTCGCCGATTTAGCTCATCAACTTGATCCTTCATAAGAGCAATCAAGGGACTTACAACAATGGTTAAACCTTTGCGCATCAGTGCCGGTAGTTGAAAACAAAGAGATTTACCTCTACCGGTTGGCATTACTGCAAGAATTGAAAAACCGGACATAATCGTTCTTATGATTTCCTCCTGACCATGGCGAAAATCTTGAAAACCAAAATATCGTTTTAAGGCAGATCGAAGACATATGTTCTCTGTTCTGGTTGTTTGGGATAAGAGAGGCTCCTCTGTAGTCAGTTCATTCAGATTTCTTGCTTCCAATAAGCTTTGAATCTTGCGTCGACGTCCAAATAAACTTTTTTCTTGAGGATAAGTACGAATAAGTTCAGAGTATATATTATAAGCCTCTTCCAAATAACCACCTTCTTCCGCAGTCTTCAAAAGAGCATTATGCAAATAATAATTCTTTGGTTTAACCAGCAACAAATTTCGTAGTGCCTGTAAAGCATCTTTATACATACGTGTCCTGACAAAAAGAAATGCTATACCGATTCGAATAGAGTAATCATCTGGGAAGATATCTACCAACTCCCTTGCTGCTTGAACTGCTGCAGAGATTTCACCGATTGATTCAAAAATCTTGACGCGGGCAAAGTGTAGCTCCTTATTTTTTTTATGTGATGCCAATTTCAAAAGCCGTTCTATCTTTTCCAATTTTTCTCTATCATCTTCGATGCTCAGTTCCAAAAGTTCTTTAGTTGCAAAATTATCAGATGGTTTTATCGAAACCATCTTTTTTAATACATCTTGAGATTGATTAATTTTACCTGTTTTACGAAGCGCAATTGCAACAACTTTAAGTGCATTTAAGTCAAGCGGGGCATTTTCAAGGAGCCAATTAGCGTGATCCAATATCTGTTTTTTTCTCCCGGTTCTTATAAACGCCCATAGAAGTGATATACGTCCGGAAAGATCATTAGGATTTAATGCTACTACTTCGCTTAAAAGTTCTATCTCTTCTCTACCTTTTCCCTGTTTTTGAGCAACTTGCGCTAAAAATTTTAATAGAAATGGATTTTTGGGATCTTTCTTTATTGCTTCTTCAAGTATTGATCTGGCATTTACATAATCTTCAACCATCAGTAGACAATGCCCTAAATTTGAAAGTAGGAATGAAGTCTCTCCCAATATTTCTATAGCCTCTTCAAGAAAAGGAATCGCCTGACTATAAAGTCCGGATCGTTTAAGACTCAATGCTTTATCCACCAGATGATGCATAGCTTCCTTGTAACTTCTCAACA
>CAZLRI010000322.1:0-3136 GCA_964561745.1 uncultured Pseudobdellovibrionaceae bacterium
GTTTTGCGGAGACATGTCAGGTTTGTACATCGCTACCCTCCACCGCTTTCCTCACATCCTTCAACACCCCCTCCTCATCGCACTTGACCAGTTCATCGAACAACCTCAGCACGGACTTGACTACCCCCGCATGGGGAACGATCTTCCGCGCGTCGCGCTATGGCCGAGTTTTTCAGGAGAAGTTGATGCGCGCCGATGACGATGACGCCCACCCGAATTTCACACAATTGTTATCCAGAAAAATCCAACATAATATTTTTAGTCGCAATTACAACATTAGCTGGTGTTCTATCACCATTTGCCTTAATATTGATACGCTCTGTTAAAAAATTTATATGAAATCCGTTATTGGTATAGAGTTCAATTATTCGATCTGTGGCTTGATTACACAGAACAATTGGCCCTTTATGTTTGTTTAGCCATTCGGTTAGCTCAATTTGATCATTCCAGCTAAATCCGTCCTTTGAATAATTTCTAAATTTTACATCATATGGTGGATCTGCAAAAACGAAGTCGTTGTTTTTTAACGTAATACTACTATATGGATTAGCCGTAAACCCCCAATTTAAAAAGATCTCTTTGTATTCTAAAAAATCTACTTTGTAGTTGATTGTCCCATGCCTTCCAAAAGGAACATTGAACTCTCCGCTTTTGTTAAAGCGGCATAATCCATTAAAGCAAGTTTTATTTAAGTAATAGAATAATTCGGCTGATTTTTTGCTAGTATGTCTGTTGGCTCTAATTAAATAGTTGAAATAATCTCGGTATTCATAATAAGAAACTGAGTCGTTTTGCATTAGTGTGGTGATTCTTAATCCTTTCTTGAGCCACAAATAAAAGTTGATTACGTGGGGATTAATATCATTCAATAACGCTAGTTTGGGCTTAACGCCAATAGCAATCGACAGGCCTCCACAAAACGGCTCAACGAGTCTAAAATCTTTGTAGTTTTTCCAAATAGGTTGAATATATGGAACAAGCCATCTCTTTCCGCCTGCCCATTTCAATGGTGAAGTTGTAGTCTGCATAGTCCAATTATTGTTCTTTTTCAAGGGCGAAATCAACTAACCTATACAACGGTCTTAAGCCCTTTCCTGAATAAACTTGATCTTGAATAATATGGATTCCACCATTTGCCCAGCCCTGACAAATGTTTAGAATTAATTTAGGATCAGATAGATCTTCCAATTTTTTCGATCTTTTGTATGCTAGCGCGATAAGAATCGGAATATGTATTTTCGAATCAAATGCGTCAGCCACAAATATATCCCTCCTCTTCTTGCTAATTTCTTTATATTTGTTAAAGTGGGCTCCTGCACATGCCGCAGCAATAAATAGATCGGGCATTTTTGTAAATGGTACATCTTCAGCCTTATCTACTGAGCCCCTAGTAAGGTCTGTATAAATTTGGTGCGTATCTTCATCTATAAGTACGCGTAAATTCGTAAATGCAAGTGTTGTCATTTTATTCTCTCGTTATTGTTGTTTGGCGGTTTTTATTATCGAATTCAAGTGTATATATATCAGATGCTTTTTTCTTCAGTATTGATTGAGTGTGTTTGTTCCATTCTGAACCTGGTAGAACCAATAGGATTACCTGTGATGCTAGATCGGGCAGTCTTTGAGCAATATTGTCCTGAACATCTTCATCCAAGCGGCCAAATGGCATGTCAATAACGAGTGGTGGATTTTTCTCAGAAACTCTTGAAATGGATGTGATATACGCAAGACTCAATGCTTGCTTTTGTCCGTTTGATAATTGTTGAAGTGCAGGATTTCCGATTTGGTCTCTAACATCGTAGTGAAACGCGGAGTCAATACCGATTTTTAGTGCCTTAGCGGTCGGAATAAATTTGACAAATTCTTCGCTCGTATACTCCTGTATTTCAAGGCGACTATCTTCTGCGAATTTCTGGAAGATTATTTCAAGTTCTTCGGCTGCTTTTTGTGCCAGATTGTCCCGCAGTTGAAATTTTCTAACATTTTCTTGTTTAGCGCCCAACTCTCCTCTTTTTATTTGCAGAGTTCGAATCTGTTCCTCTTTTTCGCGAATTTTGTTTTTTGTCACTTGAATGTTATATTCAAGCTCGGAAAGATCGCTGTTGTGTTTCTGTAAATTTTCAGCGAGCTTGGATATATTCTCATCAGGCACATTAGTTAGTTTGTGCATAACATCCGAATATTCACTATCAATTTCTGATATGTTTTTTTCTAACATTACTCGTTTTGATTCAAGATCGGATAATCGGTTTTGCGCCTTCTTTATTTCCGACTTAGCACCTTCCAGTTCAAAGTACAGATCCAGCAAATCATTCCCTTTAACCTGCTTTTCGATTTCTGAATCCAAACGATTTTTGAGTTCTTTGTAAACGCGATCGCCTTCTTTGAATTCGGTTCCACAAATGCACTTTTGTAGCGCTAGTATATCTTTGAGAAGACTTTCAGAGATTGAACTTGGTATTTCACCTTTCTCCCTCTTTTTTTCTAATAATCTTCCGAGCTCTTCAATCTCACCAAATGCAATTCTCATAGACGCTATGGCTACTGTTGAACGCATTTCGGCAATTGTGTCTTTTTGTGTATCTTCAAAATTTTTGAGCCGCTCTTTTAATATGTCTCTTTTGCTTTGCAGTTCTTTTGTTTCATCCATTTTTGAGAGCTTTGCAGAAATTTTCTCTATTTTGGTTTCCAAAGCTCTTTTTTCTTCGGACGCATTAGCAAGTTTTTCTTTTTGGTCATCCAAATCGTCTCGTGCTTGTGAATACTGATTTTCTATGTCAGCGACTTCACCTTCTGAGGAAGCTTTTGCGCTTCGCCCAAATTTTTTTGCTATTTCAAACAGATGGATAGACCCATTTTGAAGAAGTTCCAGGTCGACAACTCTGTAAATTCCATCTCGAATTTCTTCGCTGGAACCAGGAAGAGATAGTTTATTAATTCGATCCCCATTAAATAAGAAATAATCTCTGACGTTGCTTGGCAGGATTTCATTTAGAAACGAATCAATCGGTTTGATTTCGGACCAATTTCCAGACGCACTACTCTTATAGAGTGATGACGCCCTATCCGTGATTTCTGTTTTTCCATTTATTTGTTTTACTACTAATTCTTGTTCAATGCGATATCGCTGACTTTC
>CAZLRI010000323.1:0-3130 GCA_964561745.1 uncultured Pseudobdellovibrionaceae bacterium
TAGGAGGAAATATGGCAGAAGAGATTTTAAACCCTTTTAAAATAGCCCAGCAGCAGTTAGATGAAGCAGCTAAAATTTTAGGACTTGATTCTGGAACTCATGCAGCGCTTCGTGAGCCTATGCGTGAATTGCATGTGAGTCTTCCAGTCCGAATGGATAATGGTACTGTAAAAGTTTTCAAAGGATTCAGAGTGCAATATAATGATGCGCGTGGCCCGACAAAGGGTGGTCTTCGTTTTCATCCAGATGAAACAATCGATACTGTGAAAGCACTTGCAGCATGGATGACATGGAAAACAGCTGTGGTCGATATTCCATTAGGAGGAGGTAAGGGTGGAATAATTTGCAACCCAAAGGAGTTGAGTCCGGGAGAGTTGGAGCGTTTAAGCAGGCAATATATCAGGCAGGTAGGTAGGATTATAGGGCAAAATAAGGACTGTCCGGCGCCTGATGTTTATACCACTCCGCAGATTATGGCGTGGATGATGGATGAGTATTATTGGCAAAAGGGGTATAATGAACCCGGAGTTATTACAGGTAAGCCCTTGGCAATTGGAGGATCAAAGGGAAGGGGCGATGCTACTGCAAGAGGTGGTGTTTACTGTGTTCGCGAGGCTGCAAAAGCTCTTGGGATTAATACTAAAGAGGCAACATATGCTATTCAGGGTTTTGGAAATGCCGGTCAGTTTGCTGCTACATTAATGCAGGAGATATTGGGAACAAAGAAGCTTGTTGCTGTTTCTGATTCAAGGGGAGGTGTTATAAATAGGGAAGGTATAGATCCTAAGTCTATTGTGAAACATAAACTTGAAACCGGAAGCATTGCTGGTTTCCCGGGCACAAAACCTATTTCTAATGATGAATTATTAGAACTGGATGTTGATATTCTTTTCCCGTCAGCTCTTGAAAATGTAATTACAGCTAAAAATGCCAACAATATTAAAGCAAAGATTATTGCCGAACTTGCTAATGGTCCAACAACTCCTGAAGCAGACGCAATTCTTTATAAAAATAAGAGTTTTGTCATTCCGGATTTTCTGTGCAATGCAGGTGGTGTTACTGTTTCTTATTTTGAAATGGTGCAAAATAGTTATAATTTTTATTGGGAGATTGAGGATGTTTATAAACGTCTGGATCAGAAAATGACAAAGGCGTTTAATGATGTGTATGATATGCATAACAACCGTAAGGTGCACATGAGGTTAGCTGCTTACTTGGTGGCTGTGCAGAGGGTTGCAGAAGCAATGAGGTTTAGAGGCTGGGTATAAAAATGAACATAGATATAATAGGCGGTGGTGAAATTGGAGGTAAGTCAAAAGGTTTTTTTAAGGCAAAGGATATATTATGTTCAGATGAGTTTAAGAAAAAATATCCAAATGAGGCAGGGTTGTTAAGATACCCTGCCTCATTTTGTATTGGTACAGGTGTTTATAAAAATTTTATTGAAAGGAATAAATTTAATAAATTACTTGAGAGCCAGAAAGCCAGTGTAGAAGATTATTCATATGAAAAATTTAAAAAAAGGCTGATGCAGGGAACTTTTTCCAGAGAATTTGTAGATGAGATCACCGTTCTGCTGGCAAGGTTGCCATATCCTCTTGCTGTCAGGTCTTCGTCAGTTCTTGAAGATCGTCCCGGCACTTCATTTGCAGGTAAATATGATACAGTGTTTGTAAGCAATAGAGGGGAGATAGATGACCGTTTGGCTCAGGTTCTTACAGCAATCAAAGAGGTATATGCCAGCACGTATAATCCAAGCGCTGTTGAATACCGGCTTAAACATTATCTGGTTGTAAAAGAAGAGGAGATGGCTATTCTTCTCCAAGAGGCAGTGGGGCGAGAGTTTGATGGATATTTTTTCCCTCTTATGGCTGGTGTTGGTTTTTCAAAAAATGATTATTGCTGGAGCAAAGAGATTGTTAAAGAGGAAGGGTTGGTAAGGTTGGTTTTTGGGCTTGGGACAAGGGCTGTTGGGCGTGGATATGCCAGATTATTTTCCCCCAAAAAACCGCTAATAAGACCTGAAGGAAATAGTGTTCGCGAGATTAATAAGTTTTCTCAAGCTACAATGGATGCTCTTAACCTTGAATTTAATGAGATTCACTCATTTCATTTTTCAAAGGTTGTGCGTAATGGAATTGATTGTTATCCAAGATCCGAACGCCTGTTTTCATTGTTAGATGGTGCTCATTTGTATAATCCAGTTACAAATATGTGGCAAGAGGATCATAAGCCTATTTTGACATTTGATCCTGTTCTTATGAAGTCTTGGTGTGGTTTACACCTTCCAACAGTTATTGATATTGTTTTTAAGGTGCTGGAAGAAAAATTCGGATATCCGGTTGATATTGAATTCGCTATTCGTGTTGATGATGATAAAAATGAAGCCCATTTTTATTTATTGCAGGCTCGTCCCTTAAGCCAAAGAGAGATTCTTGCCCCAAAACCTATTCCGCCAAATATCTTGCAAGATGATAAGCTTTTTACAGCAGAAAAAAGTGTTCCAACAGGCATGATCGAAAAAATAGATTTTATAGTTTATGTAGATTCTTTTGCTTATGATAAATGGCCGATCAACGATAGATATCAGGTCGCTCGTATCATAGGGCGAATTAATCATTTGTTAGAGGGAAAGAGGTTTATTTTAATGGGTCCGGGCAGATGGGGTTCCCAGAAGGTTGAGCTGGGTATACCTACAAGGTATTCAGAGATATCTAATTGTTCAATGCTTGTTGAAATTGCACGCAGCACTGAGGACTATGTTCCTGAAGTATCGTTTGGGACACATTTTTTTCAGGATCTGATAGAGGATCATATAGTTTATATGCCTCTTTATCCAGATGAACCTAATGTTGTTTTTAATGAAAAGTTTTTAAAGGCAAATAATTGTTTTGAAGATCTTATTACAGACAAACACTATTCTTTATATAAGGATTTAATATATGTTGTAGATATCCCAAAGGTTACAAATGGTCATTATGCACGAGCTATATTAAATGGGGAAATAGAAAAGGCGGTTGTTTATCTTAATAGGTAACGTTCTCTTGACACCTGATAGATTTTCCTTGTATAGCTCCCGCAAAACAAAATGACCAACTCTGCACATGAGTAATAAGAGAGATTTGCTTTT
>CAZLRI010000324.1:0-3127 GCA_964561745.1 uncultured Pseudobdellovibrionaceae bacterium
ACATCTTTGCCCCTCAGGAAAACGAGGTTGTTACACTGCTCTGCGATCTTCCTCATAATAATATATCAGATACAAAAGACTGGAAGGAATTAAGAGAAATGGTTGA
This sequence comes from uncultured Pseudobdellovibrionaceae bacterium, assembly GCA_964561745.1. Lineage (GTDB taxonomy): Bacteria > UBA10199 > UBA10199 > 2-02-FULL-44-16 > DYJF01 > CAZLRI01. The sequence continues at coordinate 107 of CAZLRI010000324.1, forward strand.
TGAATGGCAGAAGAAGCTGTTTTCTGCGTCAGAGGGTTGGGGGATCAAGGTAAATCCAGTCGTGACATACAATGCAACAGGCACTCATAATGCTCCTTTGCCGGCTGCTGCTGATATGGGTGGAAAAGAGATTGAATTAGAATCAGTTATAAATGCTTCCAATATTGTTTTGATCATGTCGAAATTTTCAGCAACAGCAACACTTAAAACTATAGCGAAAAATTCCGGTAGATTAAGAGGCGCAAGCATGCCAGGTGTTGCTAAATTTATGGAGCAAACAAGTTTGTCTGCAGATTATAGCGTTATTCAGGAAAGATGCAGAAAGCTTGCTCCGGAATTTCAGAAAGCAATTGGTGTGCACGTAACGTTTTCTACAGGACATACCTGTTATTTTGATATTTCAACAGATAATCCAGTTCACAGAAGCGATGGTTATCTGCATCCTGAGGTTGCTGGTACGATTGCGGCTGTATGCAATCTTCCCACTGGCGAGGTTTATGTTGTTCCAAATGAAACTGCTCAGAGCAAAACAGCAGGGGAGTTGCCTGAAAAAATTGGTGATGAAATTGTTGTTTATGTTGTTAAAAATAACCGGATTATTGATGTTAAGGGTGATACCCCAAAGGCTAAAGAATTAAAACAATCATTTCAGAACGATAAGGCGCGCTGCAATATCGCAGAGGTTGCGATTGGTTGTAATGATAAGGCGCGCGTGTGCGGGAATATTCTTGAAGATGAGAAGGCTGGTTTTCATTGGGCATATGGAAGAAGCGATCATTTCGGGGGCTTGGTTGGTATAAAAGATTTTTTATCTCCGCAAAATGTTATACATCAAGATATTGTGTATGCAAAGGATTGCCCGATTATATGCAGCAATCTTGCAATGATCTTCCCTGAAGGAGATCAAAAAACGCTTATTGTGGATGGAGAGTTAAAAATATAATCACGTTTATTTTTTTCAAAGCATCAGAAAGGAGAATAGTATGAGCAATGAAGGTCAGAAGACAAAGGAAGTTCTAAAATGGTTTGAAGAAATATGTAAGATTCCTCATGGATCTACAAATGAGGCAAAGCTTCGCGAGTGGTTGGTTGATTGGGCAAATGGACACAAATTTCAATCGCGTGTGGATGATGCAGGAAACCTTGTCATCAAAGTACCTGGCACCAAAGGCTTTGAGAAGGCGCCAACTGTGGTGTTGCAAGGTCACTTGGATATGGTGTGCGAAAAGACGCCAGACTCCACCCATGATTTCAAAAAAGATCCTATCAAACTGAAATATGAAGGCGATTGGCTTAAGGCTGACAAGACCACCTTGGGTGCAGACAATGGGGTGGCCATTGCCATGATGATGGCATTGTGTTCAGACCAAACGAGCGAGCATCCTCCATTGGAATTGTTGTTCACAGTGGATGAGGAAACAGGTTTGATAGGTGCTTCCGGCATGGCAGGCGATCTTATTACAGGTAAAATTCTTTTGAATCTGGATTCAGAGGATGAAGGCTATTTTACAGTGGGATGCGCAGGAGGACGAGATACCACTATTATGTTGCCTGTTGATTGGGAAAAGATGTCGGCAAATGCAGCATTATATACGATTACCACTGACGGCATGCATGGTGGTCATTCAGGCGTGGATATTAATCGAGGCAGAGCCAATGCATTGCAGGTATTGGGTCGTGTTCTTGGAGAGATTTCCAGACAAACAAACCCAAGAGTGGCTACTGTTCAAGGTGGTAGCGCTCACAATGCTATTCCCAGAAACGCTGCTATTACTTTGGTTTTATCTGATAAGGATGCAGCAACAGCAAAGACAATAGTTTCTCAGATGGAGAAGAATATTAATTTGCAATATCATAAAGCTGATCCTGAACTAAAGATTTCCATCGCACCTGCAAGCAATGCTCAGGTTTCAGAGGTGATGACAGAATCATCAACAAAAAAGATGATATGGTTTATGCAGGCTATGCCACATGGTGTGGCAGCAATGTCTCAGGATATTAAAGATCTGGTTGAGACATCCACAAATTTTGCAAGGTTGGAAATAGAAGATAAAAAGCTTAAAGTTGTAACCAGCCAGCGCAGCTCATATGAGGATCGTCTGAAAGATCAGTCTTGTCGTGTTGAAGCATTGAGTTTTCTTGCCAATGGAACAATAAATCCAAGCAATGGATATCCTCCATGGCCACCTGATATGGAATCTCCTTTGCTGAAAAAATGTGTTTTATTATATGAAACTATGTTTTCAAAGAAGCCTGTGATTGACGTGATCCACGCTGGTTTAGAGTGCGGTGTGATCGGTAGTAAATATTCTAACATGGATATGGTTTCTTTTGGCCCAACGATCAAGGATCCGCATTCTCCGGATGAACGGATTCAGGTTTCGACCATTGAGAAAACATGGGATTTCTTGTTGGCTTTATTGAAAACATATAAGGCTTAAGCTTCTCAATAATTGATTAGATAGCCCGCTTATTTGAAAAAATAGGCGGGTTTTTTGTTTGTCGTAGTTATAGCCCCCGCAAATGTGAGAATCCAGAAAAGCTGAAAAAGATTGGATCCCCGCCTTCGCGAGGATGACAACATGGAACACATAAAAACACTTATTTTATTTTGCGCTGGCTATACGCCATAACTTGTTAAAAAATGGTTAAAATCTTTTTAATTCCTCGATTTTTCTTTTCTACTAACAAGTAGGCTTCAGCAGTATGTTCTTACACGTGAGGATTTGCAGGCGTATTTTGAATCTAGAACTAGAGATAGATTTGTTAGCCCTGAAGAAGAAGTTGGACAGGCTGGTCTTGAGGGGGCAGATTCCTATGAGGAAAATCCAACTGGAAGAGGTTCAGAAGTTGTTGAGTCGTATTGTGCATCTGATGAAACTCCACTTGGTCCAGATGGGCAAAGAGAAATGACTCCTGTAGAGGCAGGTGAAAGAAGTGAAGCTTTGCGCTTTGATTTGAGTCGTGTTGAGATTCAGCCAGATGGTTCAATTGCAGCTGTAGCTGAAGAAGCAATTCAAG
>CAZLRI010000325.1:0-3097 GCA_964561745.1 uncultured Pseudobdellovibrionaceae bacterium
TCCCAACAATGCCGAAATGGGCATTCCAGAGGGAATTTCATACTTTCCGCCGCGTGAACGCGTATAAAGGAAAATAATAAATTTTTCCACCCAATTCCGTTTAGAAGTATCTGGTAATGCGGTTGTTTTGGTCATCATCTTCTCCTTCGCGATTCCCTTAAGTAAATCAAAAAATAGAAAGATATTCATATTCGCCGACTAATCAACAAATATTCTTTACTCCATGCCTACTACTATTCCATTCGGAGAAAAAACCGTTAATTCTTGTGAGGCAATCCGATCTTCGTCTTGATCCAAGCCATCTTACATTGCGAATGTAATTGAAGCTGCCTTTATAAGTTACACAGCCCATGCTGGGTTTCCAATCATGAAATAAATGGTCTCAAGACAGGTCGGCGAGATGATTTCTTAACCCATAGCCCTCTGCATGCACCCTCAGTATAAATAGCTGCCGCGCAACTCCAGTAGATGAGAGAGGTGATATCCATTCTCCAAACGTCATAGTAAAGCAAACCAAAAATCGCATAATGAAACCAAATCGCCACCATGCTGATTGCCGCAACCATCCAGGCCATTTTCTCTTTTGAATCATCGTATTTAGGCGATCGGTTATCCGAAAGGAAGCGCAACGCCATAATCAAGACAAATAAGTTCATTAACCAATAAAGAACAGACCCAATCACCCCCAACTCTGATAAGGCATTTAATAATTGTGGCGGTGTAATGTTTTGCAAGTATCCTTTGCCAACCATTACGGCAAATTTTTGATACATCAACCCAACTGTACCGTCCAGAGTGCCGGGGTTCATACTACGCGGGCCATAACCGAGCAATAGAGCATTATCATTTTGGAGGAAATCCCATGCGAGCACAACTGTATCAAAACGGTATTGTGGACTAATTTCCTGCACCAACCGAGACGAAGCTGCCCATTGTTTCCACGGTAATATGATCATAAAAAGAATAAGGACTATTCCAACAACCGCAAATACAGGTGTGCGCCGACGGCCAATAAAGCGATAACGGATTATTAATATGATGCCGATAAATACAAAGAGCAGCAAAATGACCGAGCGTATTTGGGCAATTAATGCGGCAACAAAAACAAGCGCAGTGATGATGTAATGCCAGGGGGTTATCTTTTTGACCAAGCCATACGTCCAAAAAAAGATCATACCGTAGAGGAAAAATATTCCCGCGTTTGCCGTACCATACGTAATTCCTATTGTAAAGAAAGTGTAATCATAACTTTTCTTGAAAATTGAATAATTGAAGATGGCTTCAAAAATCAACCAAAGACCAATCAACAAGAAGAACCGGAGAGATCGTCGATACTGTTTAAAAGAAATCTTCGCATTTACCAATAGAACAAATAGTATTGGATAGCGTAGATAAATCGCAATAGACTGAACCGTATCGCTGATGGAGGAATGATTAACCAAACCGGATAAGATAATCAGCACTCCCAAAACAGCAATCCAGGCAAAAATAAAATTTTTGACCCATCGTTTTGACTTCCATACTCGTATGGCTACACAAATGCCAAATAATGGGATTAGTATATAGGAAAGCCAACGAAAAATTGGGTAACCGGCAAGTAAATCGCCAGGGTCTGATCTACCAGCAATTAGCCAAATATAGATCAAAAAGATAGGCAGTATCAACCAGGGATGTAAATATAGTTGGTAAAAAGTAGCAGCACCAACAAATAATCCCAAGAAGCCCAAAGTTACCCAAAAGAGAATACTATCCATTGTGTGATCGATTGTTATAACTTAAACGACTTTGGATCCCAATTAGCACACTTCATGGTAAAGACACCATGAGATTATGCTTTGAAAACAAAACATTTGGATTCGACCTGGAATTTATTTAACCCGGTCAAGAATTTCCCTAGCCTGATCATTCGCAGGATCTAAATAAACTGCCTGCTCGGCTGCCTCACGGGCTTCGCTAAAAGAACCGGTTTCAAATTTTACCTGAGCCAACTCCAGATAATATTTAGCCAGTTCTGTTGATCCAATTGAAGGAATTTTATGCTGTATATTCCAGTTTTGGGCAAACTCAATCGCTTTCATAAATTCCCCTCCCGCATCTTGCCAGTTATGCTGTAAGGCTGCGATCCGCCCTAAATTAAAATAAGGGGTAGGGTAATCAGGATTAATCTGGATAGCCTTATAACTTAAAGCGTTGGCACGTTCCAAATTGTTCGTGAACAGGTCAATATTGCTTAAATAAAGGGTGGACCAATAATCCGTTGAGTCTAGTTCAATCGCTTTTGAGAACGCTAATGCAGCTTCACTTGTCCTGCTTTGCCCAAGGTAAACAAGACCAAGCTGATGATAGGCAACCGGGTCCTTGGGCGCACTTGCAAGATACTCTTCCAGAACATCTTCTGCCTGAGAAAGCTTATTCTGCTTGCGATAGATTACTGCCAGTTGAACAATTGCATTTCCATCCTGGGGTTGAAGGCGCAAGTAAATCGTATACCATTTTTCTGCTAAAGGCCAATTAAGCTGCCTTTCAGCCGCAATAGCGCGTATTTTCAATAATGGTGCAGATCCACTCTTCCGCCATTGTGTAATTGCTTCCTCTGACTGATCGTTCGCATAAAGTGCATCTCCCAGCGCAAGCTGCATAAACGGATCATCCGAAGTAATTCTTATCCCTTGTTCTGCCCAATGGATCGACTGGTCATTTAATCCAGCAAAATGAGTTGCCAACGTTAAACCGTATAAGGTGCCAGGTGTGTCTGATTTCAAATGATTGGCGCTTTCAAAAACCGTTTGAGCTTTCATTAAATGCCCTGTATCATTTTTGTTAATAACCCCTTTTGCCAGATTAACAAACCCAAGATTGTTTAGAAAGGCTGACGGCATAATCAGCCCTTCTAGAATCAGGCAAATCAAAATCAACCAGGGATAAAAAGAGCGAATGGTTAGACGATGGATCATTAAACTACCTTTGTCTCAATACTTTAGCAGGAACACCTGCAGCGATACTATACGGGGGTATGTTTTTTGTTACCACCGCACCAGCACCAATAATAGATCCTTCTCCAATTTCTATACCATCTAGAATCATCACATTACTGCCT
>CAZLRI010000326.1:0-3078 GCA_964561745.1 uncultured Pseudobdellovibrionaceae bacterium
ACAGGCACTATATCCCCTCTGCTGTAAAAGAACTCTCATCACGATCTGAGTTTGTTACCCCATACACTCCTTATCAACCAGAGATAAGTCAGGGCACATTGCAGGCAATCTTTGAATATCAGAGCATGATGTGCAGATTATTCTCAATGGATATATCAAATGCATCACATTATGATGGAGCAACTGCCCTTGCAGAAGCAGCTTTAATGTCCAGAAGAATAGGCGGCAAAAGAAAAACAATATGCATTTCGGCAAATCTTCATCCTGAATATAAAGATATTATATATACAATATTTGGCAAAGATGATGATTCAATAAAAGTACTGCCTTCTGTTAACGGGCTAATTAACAGATCTGAACTGAAAAAATATCTTAATGAAGATCTTGCAAGTGTGATTGTACAATATCCAAATTTTTTTGGCATAGCAGAAAATTTTCAAGATATTTCTGACATGGTTCATGATGCAGGTGGAATCATGATCTCTGCAACTCCGGAGACAACCTCACTTGGGTTACTAATCCCCCCAGGTGACCTTGGAGCTGACATTGCTGTTGGAGAAGGAATATCTCTTGGCTTGCCTGTAAGTTTCGGCGGTCCAACACTCGGAATATTTACAGCAAAGGAAGCGTTCTTAAGAAACATGCCGGGCAGAATCTGCGGTCAAACTGTAGATTCAAAAGGTAAAAACGGATACGTGCTTACAATATCAACCCGTGAGCAACACATCAGAAGAGAAAAAGCCACATCCAACATATGTTCCAATCAGGCTTTGTGCGCAACAACTGCCGCAATTTATCTGTCTTTGCTTGGCAAAACCGGATTCAGAAAACTTGCTGAACTGAATTATAACTCAGCTGAATATGCAAAAACAAATTTAACCAAGATCAACGGCGTTAAACTAAAATTTACTCAACCGACCTTTAACGAATTTGTATTGGAACTTTCAAAACCAGCTATTACAGTTATTAACTCGCTTTTAAATGAAAACATATTTGCGGGAATAGATCTTGGAAGATGGTTTAAAGATATGCAAAATTGTCTCCTTGTTTGCGTAACAGAAACAAACTCAAAGGACGATATCGACCTGTTTATAAGCAAAATGAAAAAAGCTTTGGCATAATATAAAAATGGATAACAATAACCAACATACAAATAACTCAGCAACTACCGGGCTCTTATTAGAAGAACCAAATGTGTTTGAACAAAGCGTTTCCGGACGAGAAGGTTTTGATTTTGGGAAATCTGACATTCCGGCTGTTGATGTAAAACTAACTCTGGGCACCAAATTATTCAGAAGCGAAATTGCGAATCTTCCGGAGCTCTCAGAGGTTGATGTTGCAAGACACTTCACACGATTATCAACATACAACTATAGCAAAGATATTGGATTTTATCCGCTTGGTTCCTGCACAATGAAATACAATCCAAAAGTTGCAAACTTTGCTGCAGGAAATCCTTTATTTTCAGAGACCCACCCTTTTCAACCAACTGAAACAGCTCAGGGCAATCTGCAACTTTTATATACGCTTCAAAATGATCTTGCTGAAATATCTGGCATGGATTCGGTAACACTCTGGCCTGCTGCTGGCTCACATGGTGAGCTTACAGGAATGCTGATGATTAAAGCATTTCATACCAGCAAGGGAAATAAAAGATCCAAAGTAATCATTCCAGATAGCGCACATGGCACTAATCCTGCTTCTGCCGCAATTTGCGGATATAAAATTCAGCAGATTAAATCCAACAATGATGGTCTCTTGGATCCATCTGAAGTAGAAAAGATAATGGATGAAGAGGTTGCTGCAATTATGATCACCAATCCCAATACGCTTGGGATTTTTGAAAAAAATTTCAAAGAAATAGCCAATATCGTGCATGCAAAAGGCGGGCTTGTATATGTTGATGGCGCAAATTTAAATGCACTCATGGGATATGTACGAATGGGAGATATTGGATGCGATGTAATGCACATGAATCTTCACAAAACATTTGCAACGCCACATGGCGGAGGTGGCCCGGGTGCAGGTCCTGTTGGTGTAAAAAGTATCTTAGCGCCATTTCTTCCAACTCCGGTCCTTGTTAAAGATAAAAACGGACATGTTTCAATTGATAAGATGCGACCTCAGTCTATTGGTAGAATAAAATCATTTTTCGGAAATTTCGGAATCCTGCTAAGGGCATACACATATATAAAAGAGCTTGGAGGCGATGGATTAAAAAGAACATCTGAGATAGCTGTTCTTAATGCAAATTATATCAAGGCACGGCTAAAAGATTTCTATGACCTGCCTTATAATCTTCCAGCCTTACATGAATGTGTATTCTCAGATAAAATACAGAATCAATACGGGATTAAAACCATTGATATAGCCAAACGCCTCATGGATTATGGCTTTCATCCCCCAACAATCTACTTCCCTCTTATCGTGCATGGTGCTTTGATGATCGAACCTACTGAAACCGAAAGCAAGGATCTTATCGATCAATTCTGTGATGCTATGATTGCAATCGCGAATGAATGTGAACACAACCCTGATCTTGTAAAAAACTCGCCAACAAAACCATATCGAGCAAGGCTTGATGAAGTAAAAGCTGCAAGAGAACCAAGATTAAAGATTTAAAATGGGGGGTAATGTCATTTAAGCATGCCATTGTTCTATCTGGAGGGTTGGGAATGCGACTAGGTTTTTGGGGAAGAAAACACCCCAAACCACTAATCTGCTTGTCTGGCAAGACTCTTTTTGAACGTTATTGTGAGCAATTTGTCTCTCTGGGCATTACTAAGGTAGAGTGGATATTCGCCAAGCGGTACCGGTCAAAAGTTGAGTCTTTCCTGAACAAATATGAACAACAATCTGCACTGAATATCTCTGTTACATATGAGCCTGTCCCTCGAGGCATTACTCCAGCACTTATTGACCAAGCACCGAAAGTTAAAACAAATACGCTCCTTCTTTTAGGGGATGTTTTTTTCACTAAATCATTTGCAGCCAAGTGTCCCGAAGTCAGCGAAGAACACCCTATAGCCCTTGGCGTTTCTCAAACACCCGCAGATGCCATGAAAAATAATTGTAATA
>CAZLRI010000327.1:0-3058 GCA_964561745.1 uncultured Pseudobdellovibrionaceae bacterium
GGGGTATTTGTAGCTATTGGCAGAAAACCAAATACTGATCTTTTCAAAGACCAGATTAATTTAAATGAACAAGGCTATATTATTACAAATAAGAAAAACACCTGCACAAATATTGCCGGAGTGTTTGCTGCCGGAGATGTTCAGGATCCTGAATACAGGCAAGCTATCTTAGCTGCTGGAACCGGTTGCATGGCTGCAATTGATGCAGAGAGGTATATTGGTTGATATTTGTCATTCTCGTGTTTGACACGAGAATCCAGAAAGGTTTTTAAGGAATTAGATTCCAGATCAAGTCTGGAATGACATTGAAATGAAATACAAATATATATTACCACAATTGTTTTTTTTGATCCTTCTTCTTTATCCTTTTAATTCTATTGAGGCTAAAACATATAATTCATTTGGTCCATTAACAACGCGTAATCAAAACCCAGTCTATCTTCAAACAATAAATCTACAACCCACACGTGCAACTATCTTGCCTGAAGATTCTTTGGAAGTAAGAATTGATTCAAGTTATTCCAATATTTTCGAAACCGGATCAAGCAGGACAAATTGGTATCAAGCTGACATGGAGTTGTGGCGGCTCTCTCTTAACGCAATCTATGCATTTAGAGATGATATGGAAGCGAGCATTGAGATACCGTTTATCCTCACGTGGGGAGGTTTTCTTGATCCTTTTATAGAAGAGTTTCATAAAGTATTTGGATTTCCAAATGCTGGCAGAGAGACTGTTCCAAAAAATCAATTTACTTTCAAACTTTATAAAGACGCTGACCTTATCTACAATGTGAATAAACAAAAGATGGGATTAAGCGATATAACTTTGCGCGTAAAAAACAGGGTGCTGAAAGAAAGTAAATATCAGCCGGGATTATCATGGCTCTTTGATTTAAAATTACCAACAGGGCAGCGCTCAAGGGGTTTAGGTGATGGCAATATAGATTTTGGATTTGGTGTAGCTTTGGAAAAATCCTACAAAAGATTTCATACATATCTTGATCTTGGTTACTATGTATCTGGTCGAGATGATGTTCTTGAACCTTATGTACACCAGAGTTTTTTCAGTTATGTAACATCTTTTGAATTAACACTACTGCCCACATGGTCAATAATAGCGCAGCTAAACGGACAGACCCCATATCTTTGTAATACCGGAATGGACGAATGGGATGGTGTCCCTCTTGATTTTACAGTTGGATTTAAAGGTGAAGAAAAAGCCCTATTAGACGGTCGTGATCTAATATGGCAATTTGGATTTTCCGAAGACATAACAAGCAGCGGACCTTCTATAGATTTTACAGTATTCTTATCAATAGGTGTAAGGTTAGGTTATATAAAAGGCAAACCATATAGAAGTTTCACAGTAGGAGAAAATAGTCGATAGTTGTTTCCGTGCATTTTCTTGTCATTCCGGACTTGATCCGAAATCTAGTTTTGTATGTCATCCCGTGGCTTGACCACGGGATATCTGGATCCTCGGATCAAGAGACTGTGTCGCAATTGCTTTTTGTTGTCATCCTCGCGTCAGCCAGAGGCTGATTCGCCTCTGGAGGAAAGGCGGGGAACCAGAACATGTTGTTTTTACTGGATTCCTGCCTGCGCAGGAATGACAAAAAAGAGCAAAAAAGCAATTGCGACACAGTCTCCAAGTCCGAGGATGACAATACTAAAATTAAAATGGCACATCATCTGGTCCTGAATCACCTTCTCCAAAAGCAGGCATGGAAGCAGAAGAATCATCAGATGATGATGTTGTTGTATCTTGGCTTTTTTGTTTAAAACCACCAGATGAAGCATTTGCAGCACCAATAAACAGAACTCTTTGAGCTATAATTTCAGTTGTTGTTTTTTTAACTCCGTCTTTATCTTCCCACTGTCTTGTTTGCAATCTGCCTTCAACACAAACTTGCCTGCCTTTAGCAAGATACTGAGCACAATTTTCAGCCTGCTGACCCCAGACTACAATTCTGTGCCATTCGGTTTTTTCCTGCGGCTTTCCGGTTGTTTTATCTTTCCATCTTTCAGAGGTTGCTATGTTAAAAGTCGCCACTGGCTGACCACTTGGAGTGTAACGCTTTTCAGGATCATTTCCCAAATTTCCTATTAAAGTAACTCTATTCAAACTTGCCATAAATTTCTCCCTTGTTGTTAGTTATTGGTCAATGGTTGTCGGCTTTTTTAGATCATTCTTCAGAAGCTTTTTTAATCTTTATTTCAAGATCATTCATTGCAGACTGCCATGAACTATATTCTTTTTGTTTACTCCACAAACGTGTTAACCCCTTGGCTTGAGTTAAAGCACTTAAAGCTTCTCCAAGGCTGCCTTTTGCCAACAAAGTTTCAGCTAAAAATATTTGGTTCTCAGGATATTCAGGATCAATTTTCAAAGCCTGTTTTAAATATTGTTCTGCTTTATCCAGATCACGAGTAATGCTATCAGGTCTTCCTACTGTTTGCGGTAATTTAGTATAAAGCTGACCTAAAATTCTATATGCGCCACCATGGTCATATTTTGGATCAAATTTTATTACATTTTCACAATCTTCTATCATTCTTTTGATTCCAGTTTGATAGCCTATGATCTTTACTTCATGATAGAGACCAGTGTTAATTGCACGATAATAATAACACCATGGTTCTTCAGGAGCTCTCATCATACATTGTTCAGCTACAGAAATACCATGCAAAGCCCAATTCTCCTGTTCAGAATCTTTTTTTGCATTAAGAGCTCTGTCAGCAGACTCGCGAGCAATCATTATAAGCTCAGAAGGGCTCATTGGCGAATTGCCCGCTGTATTAAGGGATTCCCTGCCTTGGCTACAAGCACCTAACAAGCACATGCATAAAAATAAAATTAATGTGTTTTTCATATTTATATTGAAGTTAGGGATCTTTACTAACATGCTTTTCTTAACTTCTTCAAGATAATTCTTGTATTTTTTTAAATTGCACCTTCAAATCCTTGACGGAATATGGCTTGTAGTGTAAGAGATGCCGTCCAACCCAAAAAATGCAGTTGCATTTTTTGGCAAACCCGCAAAATTGCACCATCTCT
>CAZLRI010000328.1:0-3046 GCA_964561745.1 uncultured Pseudobdellovibrionaceae bacterium
CTATTTGCCAAATTACGACCCTATCCTTCGCGACATCTTCCCTGACATAGGGGGGAAAGTGTCCGATGAAGAGATGGAGAAGTTGAACATCGAATATCATCTCGATTCTCCCAACCCGGAATGGAACTATACGATCCGACCGAGAAACCAGAAACCAAAAAAATAAAAGTTGTCCAAGTTATTTTAGTGCAGGCCCTTAGCTCTCCGAAACTAAATTTGAATCTTGGCGGCGGTCATTGTAACGAATTTCCGTTTCGTATGCCAATCCTTCTCCAAGTCCCCACCAAAAATTCGCTAGAGGCGACAGTAAAGCATGATTTAATTCATGGACAGAGATACCTAAGTCATAACATATTCCGTCATCCACTGAAATTATTCCTTCATCTAGCGCGAGTTTATCGGTAAAAGCTGATTGTAATTGAATTTGAGCCTGGTGGTGTTTGGAAAATTCTCTGATTTGAAAGTATAAAAATAATTTGGGAGATCCTTAAAAATCTCTAAAATTATTTTTATTTCTTTATCTTACATGCCTGCTATTTCCCTTCCTACCTGTTTCTCTGACTTGTGTCCAAAGGTCAGAAAAAAAACTGGTTGCAAAAAAAAAGGGGGGGGGTGGTAGCCTGCATTTGTTTTGTTAAAAAAGCCACCATGGTCAGAAAGGAAGGAGTTATGGAAAAAACTAAATTAAGGATGGAAGTGACTGCTGATCAAAACAGAATTTCAAGTATAGACTCTAATCCGGACGAAAAGGCTTCGCCGCAAAACCGTTCTCTCATAATCACAAACGACAACTTTACAGCAGAAAAATATGGAAGCGGATTAATACGTCTCGTTAGGGGAGAATATAGGGCTGAGTGGGTTTGTGATTGCAGATGCGACTGTGATTGTACTGATTGCAGATGCACACTGTGTAGGACTTAATCGTACTGTGACTTATGAAATGATTGAAAGTGAGATAAGCATCTGGTTTAAGCCGTGAGGCTTACAAAGTTTGACAATAGCAACATGACCACCACTGGGGTGGCTCACACAACCGCCAAAATCCCCGCTTTATGGGGTGCTATGACTTATGGGTGATGCAACATACGCGTTGTCCTCTAATTTATATATAAAAAAACGCAACAAAAAGATTATATTATTTAATCCGGATGCGTTTGGTAATCCCGTGTTGGTAAAAGATGACTTGTGTTTATTGTTTGATAAACGCTTTAAGCGTTTGACAAAAAATCGAATTCTTGCGTTATTGCCGAACTATCTGACTCCAATACAGAAAGAACAATTATTCTCCTTTTTAAAGGATTACTGTTTTGTTTCCGCTGGTGTTTCTAATCTAGTAGCTCTTAACAATGCACCACAATCTAAAAGCATCGGTGTGTGGCTTCATATTACTAACAAATGTAACTTAAGATGTCCTTATTGTTTTGTTAATAGGAATAGTAAAACAATGGACAAGCAGATCATCAAACGCTTTGTATTGGGGATATTGCAGGGAGCTGCTACTCAAGATATTAATAGAATTACGATCAAATTTTCAGGTGGAGAACCTCTTTTGGCATTAGCTGCAATAAGACAAACGGTAAACGAATTCGAGCTGAATAAAATATCCACAATTGATGTTCGTTTTTCAATTTTATCAAATGGTGTATATATAAATGATAATTTGTTATCCTTTATGAAAACGCATCGTATTGGTATTGCAATATCGCTAGATGGTTATGGAAACATTCACGACAGAACACGTGTTAATAAAAATGGTAAAGGCAGCTTTAAAACAATAGAGAAAAATATTGAACTTCTTCAAAGTAATGATATCCAACCTTTCATTATGGCGACTATTAGCGACGACACAATTGACGAGCTTCCACTATTGACTAAATGGTTGCTAGATCATAATTTGTTCACAAGGTATAGTTTTGTGCGAAGCAAAAATGATCCGCTTCGAAATTATAAACAATTTTGTAGACGTATCGTAAGTTCAATGAGCAAGAACATTGAAGTAATTGATAAACATCATTTTGGACCAGAATTTGTTTTAAAATGGAAATTAGCCGATTTGTCGTTCGATCATCCTATTATACGACAACCATGTGAGATAGGCAAATCACATTTTGTGGTCAATTGGAATGGAGATTTGGCATTATGCCCAATGTCTCTCGAAGAAACAATTGGCAATGTTAATGATAATATATATGAACAGTATGCTAAGCATGAATCAAAATATATCCAAAAACAGGCGAAGAATGTGCTTTGTCAAAAGTGTCAATGGCATCGTACCTGCGGCACGGGCTGCCCTATTCTAAACGAATCTCTTTTGGGCCATCCAAACGAAAGATCACCTTTTTGTGAAGCATATCGTCAATTAATTCCCCAATATATAGATATCTATGGGTGGGCATTAGAAAAATTGGGTGGAATCTATTTGAACTAATGAGAGAAATATCTTTTTTCATATTTGTTTCTTTAATTGCTGTTATTTTTCCCTCGCACGTTTTTGGCGGGGAAAATCATCAGATGGATAAGATCAAAGCAAGATTGCATAATTCAAACGATGTGATTGTTTGGAGCAAGGAAAACCTGCATTATCAAAATGATGATCCGTGGGACAAAGCTCCTTCTCTTGATTCAATCATTGCCAATGGTTATGGCGATTGTAAAATGTTAGCGGGTGTTGTAGCGGAGCTTTTACGGCACGTTGGTGTTGAAAATCGGATTGTGACCATAAAACGAAAAGATATTTATCATATGTTCAATGTGTTTACGGAAACTCCATTCGAATACAAAGTAATAGATAATGCGCGATTAGTACCCGATAGTTTTAATAGTTTTGCTGCGATTTTAAATTATTATGGAGTTTCTGCTTATGAGGCGAAGCATAGAACATATAATGATTTCAAGCAATGGTTTAATGAAAAAAATTCGCAACGGGGGCATAATCAAAAATAGCAGGAATTTTTAAGACGGCAAACTTACATAGTCGTCCCTGAAAAACCCTAAAACGGAACTTCCCCCTCAGGAAAGCAGTAAAAAATGGCTAAAACGTAGGCAG
>CAZLRI010000329.1:0-3025 GCA_964561745.1 uncultured Pseudobdellovibrionaceae bacterium
GTTCATAGGGTTGACGATTTCAGATATCAAGGATTATAAACTTGAAAAATCAGTCATCAGGGCAAATGAAAGAGACTTAAAAAGAGCAAAAGAACTCCTGGAATACCCTTGGTTTAATTACAAAGAATGGAAACAAGAAATTAAATTGATGCTGGATAAGAAAATTAAAGCAGAAATTGAGGCTTTATCTTCACGTGGGTTGAAATTCCTAACAGATACATATCTTCCAGAAAAATTGGATAAAAAAGAATTCTTGCCTTAAGAATTATAATTATTCTGAAAAACCAGAGACATAACAATCTTTTTTTAGGCCAGAATTAATATTCTTGAATAGAGGAGTTGAGTTAAATAATATATTTATCTACTTTTGATTTTGTCGGATTAATTAAAATAATCATGTTTTTTTTAGGAGGCTTGAACTCAACCCTAAAAAAAAGCCTTGTAAATTTTCTTTCAAATGATAAGAAATCAACATTAAAGAAATGGCCTACTTTGGTTTTAATATTTTTAACAGTGGGAGGAATGTTTTACATAAAAAATATAGAAGCCAAATTATCTGATCATCATAATTTCATATATGATTTACCCATGAACGACACAGATTCAAATAACACAACTTCAACTACAACAATTATTACTGCAACTTATACGGTTGTTAACATTAGTGAAATCATCACAACATCTTCTGTTCTTGGGATCAGTGCAGATGCGATTGAAAATACTACTCATGATTTCACTACAATTGTGTTTACCCCGTCTACGATTCTTGTGGATTCAACTACTCAAGAAACAGAGACACAAAGGATTATTACTTCAACTTCCACCTTTTCAACTATTGATAAAATCACTGAAACTTCAACAACCGACAAAAATGGAATTACAAATTCTATGATAATTGAAGAGGAGAATCAAAAAATGGTTTTACCTAATATAAAATACGACCTTCTTGAAAATACCCCTCCAACACAGGGTATACCATACATCACACCAGCAACAGCAAACTCATCAGAAGATATCACATGTAATTGGAACAACACTTATGATGCAGATATGGATAATGTAGTTAATATTACTCGATGGTATAGAAACAATCATACTCCTGAATTGTTATATTTGCCTTTTGAAAGCAACTCAACTTCTGGTATTCCTGAAAATAATGGAATCACTAAGGATTTTTCCAGCTATGATAATGCAGTAAACATCATAAATGCTACATGGAACAGGACAGGTGGTGTAATTGGAGGTGGTTATTATTTAGATGAAAATAGTTATATGGTAGTACCTAATAACAATGAGTTTGATGGAAGTTTCACAGTTCTACTCTGGTTTAAGAAGGAAACTAGTACCTATGGAGTTCTGGTTGGGAGACAACAAAGCAGCTCAAAAGAAGAATGGTTAATTGAAGCATCTAACGCAGTAAGTTTTTCAAGTCAAGATAAATCCGTCTGTACAAATGGTGGTTGGGATGTTATAACTGACTCTTCCAATTATACCTTGGGTGAATGGACCCATGTTGCTGTTACTGTTGAGTCAGGTGTGGAAAGGAGATTGTATGTTAATGGAAATATGGTAGCGAACTCATATAATTACGTCATCCTTCCTGATTGCAACTTAGATACTTATATTGGTAAAAGGGAGAGAGATTCTGGGTGTCCTATAAACTCTAGTATTGATGAAGTCCGTTTTTACAATTACACCTTGTCAGCAGGACAGATATACCAAGACTTTCTTGCCGGTAATCAATCCAAAAATACAAATATAATAGTGAATAACGAGACAACTGTTGGAGAAGAATGGAAATGCGTAGTAACTCCAGATGATGGTTATGATGAGGGTGTAACTCTGAATTCTTCATCATTAACTGTGACAAAATCAGAAGTAACAGTTAGTTTAGACTATCCTGAAGATAAGTGGTATGTAAATGATCCAATCAGGTTTGGATGTACTGGTTCAGGAATTATGCACCAAAACATTAGCTTATATCACAACTATTCAGGTAGTTTTGAAGTAGACCAAACTGTAAATGTATCTGGTGCTTCAGTATCAATTCAATTTAATTCATCTGGATTTACAGTTGATAAAACACTTATATGGAACTGCAAAATCTGCGATGAAACAGACTGTTATTTTGCACCTTCAAACATAACATTGATGGTAGATGTTACAGGACCCAATATTAGTTTTATCTCACCCACACCTGAAGATGGGTCAAGTAACATTTCAACACAGAATTCAGCATACATTAATGTTTCAGTGAATGACTCTTCGGATAATGTTTCAGCGTTCATCAACTGGGATGGATCGTTGCAGGGATGGTGGAGATTTGAAGAAAGTGACTGCCAGTTCTTTGCAGATTACAGTGGTTATGGTAGAAATGGAACATCTAGTGGAAGTACATGCCCATTATCTGAATATGGGATTAGAGGGAACACTTTTAAGTTTGAGGGAATCAAAACAGATATTTTAACTATTACAGATAGTGATTCGTGGGACTTTGCAAACAACAATGCTACAGTAATTTTATGGGTAAAAAATTCACCTGTAACTAACGATCAATGTATCATGGAACATTATGATGGCGGTTCTCCTGGTGAAGGGTGGCATATTGATTTTCTCGGTGCCCAATATATAGGTAAAATTTTATTCGGGCACAGAGGCATTAACGGGATAGATTTACGCTCCGGAGTCCGTTATGATGATGATAAATGGCACCACATTGCAGCTGTCATCAATCAAAGTGAAAACATGTCATATTTATACATTGATGGAATATTCCAAGATTCAGACGACTATAGTGGTTTGGTGGATTGGAATCAGCAAATATACATAGGCAATTACCCAGGATATTACTACAACTATGAAGGTTACATTGATGAATTTCAGATATGGTCTCGTCCCCTTTCGCCAGAAGAAATCAACGCATCTTATCAAGCAGGATTGAATAGGCTATACAAAAATTTCACAGATTTGCCTGTAGGTTCCTACACATACCAGGTATACGCTGTTGATCAAGAAGGTAATATCA
>CAZLRI010000330.1:0-3022 GCA_964561745.1 uncultured Pseudobdellovibrionaceae bacterium
CCATGCTGTTCATGGACAATATAATCTCCTTCTGCTAATTCAGAAAACGATGTAAAGTGATCAATTGGAGACCTGATCTTCTGTTTTCTGATAACCTTTGAGCCAAAGATCTCCTCATCAGTGATAACAGTTAAAAAAAACTCGGACCACCTAAAACCAGCAGAGAGTTTTGCCTTTTTCAAACGCAATATTGGGGCGCTCATTTTATCTAATTGTTCAAAAGATTCGTCAAATTCTGAAAGAGAAATGCCATATCTTCTGAAAATCCCATGCATTCGCTCAGCCTGAACTTTTGTACTGCATGTCAGGATAACATTTTCCCCTTCTGTGACACGACCTTTTAAGAAATCTATAACTGTCTTTAATGGATCCTCTCTTTTCAAGCCACTCTCAATCTTTGGCTTGAGATCAGCATTAGTATGCGTATTAACTTTTATTACATGGGGCACATCATTATTTTGCTGGGAAATAACCAAAGAATTTAAATAAAGCTTTTGAAATTCGCCTAAAGAATTCTCCCAATCTTTGTATGTGAGATATAGCCGGTCCGGAGGCATTAGCCTTTCAAGGCTTGTTGTGTGCTTTGCCAGATCATATATTGTAGAAAGATATTTATCAGCCTGACTTGCAATTAAATCCGGATCATTAAAAACTACAATTGTATCTTTAGGAAGAAAATTTCCTAAACTTGCCACACCTCCATGAAACAAGGACATAAAGGTTTCAATCCCTGAAAATGCAATTCGCTCCCTGATATGTTCAAGAATGCGCTGCCTTTCAGATGATGGGAAATCAAGATCATCAGCAAGCTTCACAATTGACCTTGACGCAATCCTGCATGACTCAGGATTAAAAGGCACATCACGAACCGGTATGACCTCAAATCTTTCTATGCTCTCTTTTGAACGCTGATTAGAAGGGTCAAACTGTCTTATGGAAATAATTACATCCCCTTCAAGTTCGATTCTGACCGGTTTATCTGTTGTTGAACTCCAGATGTCGATTATACCTCCGCGAACAGCATATTCACCAACATCTTCAACAAGGCTTACTTTAGCATATCCGTTTTCTTCCAGCCATGCGATCAGATCCTCCCGATCTACCACATCTTTTGCAGATATCAATCTAACGCAGTTAGCAACAAACAATTTAGGTGGAAGCATTCTTAAACATGCAGATATAGGGGCAACAACAATCCTATTATTTCCATGAGACAAATCATACACAAGGCGCAACCTCTCTGACCATAATTTTGGTTCTGGCGATAATTGCGTATAAGGAAGCACATCTGGAGCTGGAAACAAAAAAAGCCTGTCTGATCCCTGAGAATTACAATATACTTTCAAATCTTCTGAATATGAGACAGCATCTTCAGGCGTCGGAGTAATTATAAGTATAGATCTCAAAGGAAACGCTGATTGTATCTTTGAAATAAGATAAGCAGAAGACGACCCACTAAGCCCATTAATGTAAGTCCCGTTAACGCGGCTACTAACAACCTCTAAAATTTCATTCAGACCTGAAAACATGTTCCTTTCTTAACAAGTAAAACAAGAAAAGCAAGAAAAGGTATAGAAACGGGATTTATATTCCAAAGTTTACTTTTAAAAAAACAACGGTATAATTGGACGATGGGCGATGAAATAAAACTAATATAGGAGCATTTATGGCTTATTCTGGAGGTGATGA
Organism: uncultured Pseudobdellovibrionaceae bacterium; assembly: GCA_964561745.1. Classification (GTDB taxonomy): domain Bacteria; phylum UBA10199; class UBA10199; order 2-02-FULL-44-16; family DYJF01; genus CAZLRI01. Next base: position 1,690 of record CAZLRI010000330.1, read on the forward strand.
AGGGGTTAGAACACCTATCATGGAAAGTGTTAGGCAGCTAACACAACTGATAGAATCTAATGCACCAAGAGAACAGATTGAGCAACTTGAACACCAAATTATTGAATCTGCTGGTAGAGATAACTTTCAGGCTCTTCAACTGATGTTGCCGCGTTTTTTACAGGTGGCTAGAAACCTTGCTACCTCAACAATGTATGAAAACTTCAGGCTCCCGGGCAGAGACAGGGTTGTTCACGATAGAAGAGATGAAGGCAAACTAGGTGACAAAAAAGATTCCTCAAAAGACCCGCATAATATTGCTGATAAAAAGACCTCTGCAGCGATGGAGCTTAGGGATGGTCAATTAACAGAAGCAAAAGAAAGAACATATAGAAACTACTTCGGCGACAGGCTAATAAACACCCCTCTTACTGAACAACAAAGAATATCTGAAGAAAGAAGCGAAGCTTTGTTATCTAAATTTGAAAAAATGATATTAAGCAGGTTTGAAGGTGGACAAAAAATAGTAAAAGATTCTCCTGAAGGAAGAGCAATTTTGGCGGAAAAAACAGAAGCCCAGTGGAAAAGTTTTTTTCAAAGTTTTATGGAAAGAATTACTGCACGTCGCACCTCTCTTGAAGAAATAAGCAAATTTCTGTTTAGAGGCCTTGTAATAAAATCAGGAAAGGGAATTGTCATATCTGATATGACACTTAAAAATGGTCATGTTGAAAAATTTATTCGATTCGGCGCTCTAAGTGAACTACTTGCCCAACTTGCAAAGTTAAAACCCGGCGAAAGATTTAGCGCAGAAAAACTTTCAGGCATGGATTCTGATCTTTTATATCTTGCTTTGGCTGCATCAAAAACCAGCATGCTAAAAACATCTCCTCTTCCAACTGCCGGTAAATTTATGAGCGGCAAGGCAGAAGGAGAAGCTGCCCGTGAATTAGGAATTATACCTCCTGCTTCAAATGCAGCATCTGGCAAAAATGATCAGGTTCATGCAAAGAGTGGAAAACGTGGACTTGCCGGATTTCTGAAAGACGGAAGAGAAGGTGGTCCTGAAGATATTCCATACAGATTTGTCCCATGGTGGCATTGGGGCAACCTAACAAGACCAGCACCGTTCAGGTGGACTACTACCGTGTTCTATGCAGCATTGGTTATCATAACCCTGATCGGCATAGGAGTGCTGACATATAGGTTGTTTAATTAGGGGACGTTACCCCCCTATGTTTTTTTGGTTCTTTCGGGAATAAGTTGCAAAAAATAACATAACTACTTGAATCAAGCAGGGAAATTGTCAGCTAAGAAACAATAAATTCTCTTTTATAATGTCAATTCCTGCGCA
>CAZLRI010000331.1:0-2998 GCA_964561745.1 uncultured Pseudobdellovibrionaceae bacterium
GAAATCGGCGGGAGGTTTTTGTTGCCAAAAGGTTGGATTGGTTGTATAGTTGGCAGGTGGGCAATGTCCCGTTCCGACGAGGAGTCCAAATTCCGCCCTTGCCTCCAACGCAATCCATAGCCGTATAATATCCGAACAGGCATTGGGAGGTTATACGGCTCGAACTAAACCGCCCATAAGCTATTAGACCGTCCGTATATCCCCTGTTGGCTGGCTGACTTTCACAGATAAGTGGGCAATATTTACAACTTGACAATCATTATATACGTACACAGAGTAAGGTGTAATCATGGCAAAAAATAAATCACTAAAAGACGATAAAGAAAAAGTTGATCAGATTCCAGAAGCCATTGAAGGTGCATTTATTGTGGTTTTGGCTCAAAATGCTTTGTTATTGAGCAAGCCTGTCACCGAAATAGGACAAGGTGTTCATTTGGGTTTCTATCACGTTGTCGTTATAGCAATAGCATTGGTTAATTTTTTCAACGTTGCGGCTAACTGGTTATCAGTCCGAAAAGTAAACTACACACGTGGTCATTTATTTTGGGATATTATTACATTAGCCATATTTTTTATTCTTACTCAATTGCTCACAGACTCGTATCAAGCAAATATCAAGAGTAATTTGCCCTACGCACTTGTAGTTACCAGTATATTTTATTTATTTATGAGCGTTGTTTATGTAATATGGAACAAGATTGAAATTAGAAACTTAAAAAAATCTGCTCTGAACTCTCCTGAAAAAAACAATTCAATAAAACTGTATACCAAAGCGAATGTGAGAAACTATATCTCTATAACAGTTGCGATTCTTCTTGGCACAGCCTCCTTTTTTGCAGAATATAACTGGGTAGTACCCTTAGCGTTCTTTATATGGCTAATTAACTGGATACTTGTAATGGGGTACTACATCGGAGAACATAAACTATGGAGTCAAGAAAGTTAATCAAATTATGACAGGGTATATTAATCCAAACAATGTTCATGCTGTTCGGGCGGCACTAGATAATTTAGAAACGACTGGTGATTTTCTGCCAACAGTCTATGTTATAGAGCCTACAAGTAAATGCAATCTGAAATGTGTTATGTGCCCAAATAAGCAGATTCAGAATGACAATTTAGGTAATATGCCCTTGCCTCTTTTTGAAAAAATAGTGCAAGACATCTCCCCGTACGCAGAGTTTGTTATGCTTTATTGGCTTGGAGAGCCTTTACTTCACCCAAATATCATAGAAATGTTATCTATTGCAAGAAAAAACATTAAAGGACGTATTGTAGTCAGCACAAACTTGACTCAAGCAACAGATGAAGTTCTTATTTCCCTACTTGAAAATACAGACATAATTTTGTGTAGCCTTGATCGTTGGAATCCAAAAGATTATGAAAAAATCCGCATAGGAGCAAATTTTTCTGTAGTTGTATCAAATATAGAGCGTTTAATCAAATTAAAGACACACCAACATAAAGCCGAAATTGTTGTAAAAGGATTGGATATTGACTTAGATTCGACAGAATACCAAGAATTTAAGGAATATTGGATGGGAAAAGGAGCACGCCCTCTTCTTGCTTGGTTAAATGATTGGGCTGGAACATTCCCATCTATCAGAAAAGCCGCATCTATTCCAATTCCGCAATCCAGCAAACGAACAGCATGTGCAGATTTATGGTTCAAAATGATAATTAATTGGCGTGGTGAAATACAAATGTGTTGTTTTGATTGGCGTTATGAACATTTTGTTGGAAATTGTGACAATCCCAACTGGCTTCATTCGTCTTGGCAAAGTGACACCATCATAAGATTTAGGAAGTTGCACAAAAACAGAAAGTTTGCATCAAACAAATTATGTAACACATGCAAGACTTGGGGAGAAATAACAGAACACAATGCTTATTTAGATTTCGATGAACAAAGTTATTTCATTGTCTTTTGAAATTAGAAACTTAACGAGTATATGAAAGTAATAAAGCGAAAAAGAGTGGCAAATTGGCTAGGCAGTCCAGTAAGGGTAATACAGCAACTTATAGTTTCCTGCTGGTCTTATTTATCTTTTCCATTTTCTAAATTCCATGACAACGCTGCCAAAATTTACTTTATGAATTTGTATGCAGGTAAGCCTGATCCACTTATTTTTGATGGAAAAGACAGCAGATATTTTGAACAGATAGAAATGGTTTATGATATTAGAAATTTAGCCAAAAAAAACGTTTTAGATCTAGGCTGTGGCAATGGCGCACTTTTTTTGTGGCTAGAGAATAAACGGGCTTTTCCAAAAGAGTACGTTGGTATTGATTTCGCTCATCCACCCTCGAACTTTGGTGATAAGGCATATTCCGTTCAAAAAGATCTAAGAGAACTTCAAATAGGCGAAACCAATGCCGATGTCGTCATCGCAGTAAATGTTTTATGCTATTTGAATAATTACACAATGGATTTCATGTTTGAGCCAACAAAATCAGGGACAGAATTAATAATTGTAGAGCCAAGCCCAAGCGTTTTTTGGGACGCTCACTTTGATGGCGTTGAATTATACTATCGCAACCACCTCAAATTAACAGAGTATCTTAAATCAAAAGGCTGGCAAGTTAAGAGGGAGTCAATAGATTATGGGTTTAAGTTTATTGGTAAATATTTTTTTTCGCTATCTTATTGCCTGTTTTTAGTTAGTGACACTTGCAAAAAAAGTCTATCGATGTAACCAACGCCAGCCAACACAGCATTCCCAGAAACAAGGTTATCATGCGCCCCTCTGAGCCTGTCGAAGGGATCACACCCCATTCGCGTCCCCGCGGTCGGATCACCTCGAGGATACGAGCTTGCATGCTAACACTGGACGCTGGGGATTCTGCGGCACCTACGGCAAGCATTTTTCTGGCTTCGGGTTTTTCCTGCTCTCAAGCAGAGTCCACGCCCGCCAGGTGACATAACCAAACCGTTCTCAATCAGTGAATATCCATTCAGGCCGCGTCCACAAGACTCGGCCATCTTGTTTCTGAGTAA